>JBIIDW010000161.1:0-5474 GCA_044238215.1 Steroidobacteraceae bacterium | reverse complement strand
GCCCGGCCAGCAGCTGCCCGGCGAAGAGCGTCAGGAATAGCGGACTGGCCACGCGACGCAGCAGCGGGGCGAGCACGGCCGTGCCGATCGCGTTGAGCGGGGTCATCAGCAGCGAAACGCCGACCCAGTAGAACAGCGACACCGCGCGGGGCCAGTCGGCCGCGCGACCCACCTGCAGCCAGCCGAGCAGGAAGCCGAGCGCGAGCGGCACGCCCAGGTAGAACCAGAACGCCAGCCAGCGCAGCCGACGCCGCTCCGCAGCTTCATCGGCGACGGCGACAGCACCGGCGTCGGCGACTGCCCCAACGGCCGCCGCAGGGCGGGCGAAATCGTGGCGCGCTGCCTCGATGGCCATGTCGTTCACGCTTCCCGAATGCCGTTGGGGAACTTCCGGCGCAATCCGGGAAGAAAGGCTTCGGTCATCCCCCTGCACCAAAGTATCTACTCGGGTGGCGACCAGCCGCAACCCGGAGGACCTCGCAGGGGGATCCGCCGGCGGCCGTGCGCCGGCTTCCGCAAGCTCCGATTTTCGTGCTCAACCATCCTGAGGGGGGATGTTCCATGACCAACACCGGCCGGGTTCTCGTTTCGTTCGCCGTCGCGCTCGCGCTCGGACACGCTCCGCCGCCAGCGCTCGCACAGTACGGCGATTCCGCCGGTGGCCTCGAGGAGATCGTCGTCACGGCGCGCAAGCGCGCGGAGTCGGTGCTCGAGGTACCCGTGTCGATCACCGCGCTGAGCTCGCAGGACATCGCCGAATCGGACATCGACAACGTCCGTGACCTGGTGGCCTTCGCCCCGGGGCTGAACTTCCAGGTACAGGTCGGCAACGGCGGGGCGGGCCGCAACGGCGGCAGCATCATCTTCCGCGGCATGTCGCCCGTGCAGGGCACGGCGCGAGAGCAATCCGGCTCGGTGTTCGTCGACGGGATCTTCGTGTCCTCGGGCGTGCAGTCGGTGGACACGACCGACGTCGAGCGCATCGAAGTGCTGCGCGGGCCGCAGAACGCCTACTTCGGTCGCAGCACCTTCGGCGGCGCGATCAACTTCGTGACCCGCACGCCGGGGGACACGGTCAAGGGCGGGGTCACCGTCGGCGCCGGCCAGCGCGACGGCTACGAGCTCCGCGGCCAGATCGAAGGGCCACTGGTCGAGGGCAAGCTCTCGGCGCGGCTCTCGGCCGCCACCTTCCAGCGCGCCTGGCAGTACCGGGCCAGCGACGGTGGCAAGCTCGGCGCGGAGAAGACCGAGTCAGCCACGCTGACGCTGTTCGCCACGCCGACCGAGAACTGGAACGTCCGCCTGCGCGGGCACTTCCAGAAGGACGACGACGGGGCCGCCGCGCACTCCTACATCCGCGGGCTTCAGTATGGCTCGACCTGCCCCGGGCAGACCTTCCGCGGACTGAACTCGAGTGGCGCCGAGGTGCAGTTCGCACTGTCGCGTCCCTACTTCTGCGGCAGCGCGCCGGGGCTCGCCTCGCTGCCGGGGAATTACGTCACCGCCAACACGTCGCTCTACCCGAACATCCTGCGGCAGATCGGCAAGCCGAACTACCTGGTCGACATCCTGCAGAGCAATGCGCTGAACAGCCCGCTGATGCCGCGCGTGCCGACGCTCGACGGGGCCGGCCTGCGCCGCGACATCATTCGCGCGTCGCTGCAGTCGGACTACACGTTCGACAACGGGATCACGATCGCGACCAACCTGGGCTACGAGCAGAACTTCGGCAATTCGCTCTACGACGTCGATCGGGCGGACGCCGAGAACGCCTACTCGGTGCTGCCGCAGCTCTATCGCACGCGCTCGGCGGAGCTGCGCCTGCAGTCTTCGCAGGAGAGCCGGTTCCGCTGGCTGGTCGGCTACAGCTACCTCGAGCTGCAGTCCGAGCTGCAGCAGATCGGCTACCAGATCCAGACCGCGCGTGGGGCGCCGCCGCCGACCGTCGGGTTCGTGAACGCGCGTCAGGACGATCGCTCGAAGGTGCCGGCCTGGTTCGGCTCGATCGAGTTCGACCTGCTCGACAACCTCACGCTCGGTGCCGAGGCGCGCCGGCAGACCGACAAGAGCTCGCTGCTGAACGCGAACCTGACGCGCACCAACTTCGAGTTCACGGACAACCTGCCGCGCGCCTTCGTGCGCTGGGAGCCTCGCGAAGGGCTGAACGTCTACGCGACCTGGGGCAAGGGCGTGATGCCCGGCGTGCTCAACAGCGCATTCGTCACGGCGACGCCGCAGCAGCAGGCCGAGATCTGCGCTCAGGTGCCGAGCTGCGGCGCTGCGGCGCCGCTGCCCAAGGTCACGAACCGCGAGATTGGCGTGAAGCAGCGCCTGCTCGACGGCCGGCTGCAGTACTCGGTGTCGGTCTACGACATGGACTGGGTGAACATCAACACCAACCAGTCGGTGATCGTCAGCACGACTCCGTTCGTGCTGAGCATCATCGCGCCGAACGACGCGAAGCTGCGCGGCGTCGAGTTCGAGGGTCGGTTCCTCGTCACCCCGGAGTGGGATGTCGCGCTGAACGTCAACCTGCAGGACAACGAATACACGAAGATCATCAACGGCACGCTGGGCAGCCTGACGAGCGGCGTGATCCGCTTCGACGGCAACGATATTCCCAAGCAGCCGGATCGCACGGCGACGCTGAGCTCGGGCTACCGCGGCCGCATCTCCGACAACTGGAGCTGGTCGGTGCGCGGCGAGGCGGCCTACACGGGCCGGATGTGGGAGAGCGAGGCGAACATCGCGCAGACCGACGCCTACACCCGCGTGAATGCCCGCTTTGGCCTGCAGAGCGAGAACGTCGACATCGAGATCTACGGCCGCAACATCTTCGACGACGACAGCTGGACTTACCTCTCGCGCAGCACGTCGCTTGCGGAGCCGGGCGCGCTGCTGCTGGTGCCCTACCCGACCGCCACCTCGCCGCTCACCACGGTGCAGGGCCTGATGGCCACGCCGCCCGACCGGCGCGAGTTCGGCGTTCGCGTGAACTACCGGTTCTGAGCATGGGACCCAGGCTCGACAGACGGCGCTTCGTCGCCGCGACGGGTGCGCTCGCGGCGGTCGCGGCGGGATCGCGGGCATGGTCCGACGAGGGTGCCCTCGATGTCATCGTCGTCGGTGCGGGTCTCGCGGGCATGAACGCCGCGCTGCTGCTCGCGGAGCTCGGTGCACGCGTCGTGGTGCTCGAGTCGGAGGCCCGGGCCGGCGGGCGCTGCCTGACGATGGACGACTGGTACCTCGCGCCGGACCTCGGCGGCGCGCAGATCGGCCGCGACTACGCGCGGGTGCTCGACACCGCACGCCGGCTCGGCGTGAAGCTCGGGCCCGGTGCGCACATCAACGCGCCCTACTCCTTCGTCGTCGACGGCACGCTGGTGGCGGCAAAGGACTGGGCTCGCTCCCCGCTCAATCGCACGGTAGGTGCCGAGCGGGAGGTGCCGCCCCACGCGCTGGGCGGTCATTACGTCGAGGGTCGCACGCCGTTCAGCACGATCGACGGCTGGCTGCAGCCGGAGGCCGCGGCCTACGACGTCTCGCTCGCCCAGTGGCTGCAGCGCCAGGGCGCCTCGCCCGCGGCCAGGGAGATCATCCGCAGCTCGCAAGGGCGGCCGCTGGAGCAGCAGTCGGTGCTGCGGATGATGCAGGAAGCCACGCGCGGCCGGATCGGGCTGGCGAAGATCGATCCGGAGACGATCAAGGGCAAGGACCAGTACGAGCGGGCGGGAATCACCTCGCAGCACGTGGTCGGCGGCACCTCGCGCCTCACGGAAGCGATGGCCGCAGCGCTCGGCGACCGGTTACGCACGGGCCAGCGCGTCGAGGCCATCGACATGGACCGCTCGGGCGTGACCGTGCGCTGCGCCGGCGGCGGCCGCTACCGGGCAACGTGGGCGATCGCGGCGCTGCCGTTCTCGGTGCTGCGCGGGATCGCGATCACACCGGGGCTGCGCGGCGCGCAGGCCGAGGCGGTGCGCGGCATGCCCTACGGCAACCAGAGCCAGGTGTGGCTGCGGGTGCGCGAGCCCTACTGGGAAAAAGACGGCATCGAAGCCTCGATGTGGACCAACGGCGCCTTCAACCTGATCCGCCAGCAGATCGAGTCCGACGGCTCGCGTCACCTGATCAGCGCGCTGGCCTTCACCGACAACGCGCTGAAGCTCGACGCAATGCCGCCAGCGGAGCGCGGGCGGTTTGCAATCGCCGAGATCGAGCGGGTCCGCCCCGCGACCCGCGGCCTGCTGGAGTTCGTCGGGGCGCACTCCTGGGCGCAGGCCCCGGGCGCCCGGGGCTGCAGCTACCAGATGCAGCCGGGCCGGGCGTTCGAGTGGACCCGCGAGATGGCGAAACCGCACGAGCGGCTGTGGTTGGCCGGCGAGCACCTGCGCCAGCTCGAGGTCGGCATGGAAGCGGCCATGGAATCCGGCGAGCGCGCCGGCCGGGGCGTGGCGGAGCTGCTGGCGGGCTGATTCGCGCCGGGGTGAATCCAAATCCCGCGCTCCTCCGAACAGGATCCTGCATGCAACGGTGCAGGATATGATTTCGTCCCACGGGGGGGCCCGGCACCCCGTCGGGCAGGGAGTGGGCGTGGCCAGGCCAGGGACGGCGGACGATCCATTTTTTTCCGTTCCGGTGCTGCCGGACGTCGCGCGGGGCGACCGGGCGGCCGTGGGGCGCTGCATGACGCGCTACGGGGCGCTGGTCTGGTCGATCGCGCGCAGGCTGTCGCCCACGCCGGCCGACGCCGAAGACGCCACCCAGGAGATCTTCCTCGAGCTCTGGCGTAACGCCTCGCGCTTCGACCCGGCCAAGGGCTCGGAGAAGGTGTTCGTCACGATGATCGCGCGCCGCCGGCTCATCGACCGGCTGCGGACGATGCGGCCGCGCTTCGAGAACGAGATCCCGGGTCTCGACGAGTGGGCCTACGACGTGCCGGTCGACGCGCATGCGGACCGCTCGGCCGAGGCGGCGCTGGCGCGCACGGCGCTCGAGGCCCTGCCGGCCGAGCAGCGGCGGGTGATCGATCTCTCGATCGTGCACGGGCTGTCGCATGGCGACATCGCCACCCGCGTAGGCTTGCCGCTCGGCACGGTCAAGACGATGGTGCGGCGCGGACTGATCAAGGTGCGCCAGGCACTGGGCGTGGGCCACGCCCGGGCCGGCGAAGGTGAGTAGGCGATGAGCAGCAACGACATCGAGCGGGCACGGCGCCAGGAACTGTCGGTGGAGAACGCCGTCGGCGGCCTCGACCGCGAGGAATGGCTCGACCTGCGCCGGCAGGTGGCGGCGCCCGCCGCCGCGGCCGAGGAGGAAGAGATGGAACGCGCGGCCGCGGCGATCGAGCTCGCGCGGCAGCCGCGCCTCGAGCCGATGCCGCGCCACCTGCTCACGGCGGTCGCGGCCGACGCCGACCGTTATTTCGCGCCGCGGCGTGCGCCGGCCACCACGACCACGCCGGCGGCCGCAGC
>JBIIDW010000160.1:0-5495 GCA_044238215.1 Steroidobacteraceae bacterium | reverse complement strand
GCTGCGGATCAACACGCGCGGCAGCTTCCTGTGCGCCAAGGCGGTCGCGCCCACCATGATCGCGCAGCGCAAGGGCTCCATCATCAACATCGCGTCCTGCGCGGCCGCGGTGGGATGGCCCGGCAGCGTGGGCTACCAGGCGAGCAAGGCGGGTCTCGGGCAGATGTCCCGAAGCCTCGCCGTCGAATGGGGCCCGTACAA
The DNA here is from genome assembly GCA_044238215.1 of Steroidobacteraceae bacterium. Lineage (GTDB taxonomy): Bacteria > Pseudomonadota > Gammaproteobacteria > Steroidobacterales > Steroidobacteraceae > UBA964. The sequence goes on along the minus strand of JBIIDW010000160.1, from coordinate 5,294 downwards.
CGTCCGCGTCAATTCCATCGCGCCCGGCTACGTCGACACACCGCAGAGCCAGGTGGAGGAGGCCCGTGAACCCGAGTACTTCGCCGAACGACTGCGCCGGGTTCCGATGAAGCGCAAGGCGCAACCGGAAGAGGTCGTCGGCGCCATCCTGTTCCTCGCCTCCGATGCGAGCAGCATGACGACGGGCACGCTCGTGCTCACCGACGGCGGCTACGTCTCGAACTGAACGGCCCGCAGGGATGAACTCCAGTTGGCGAAGCATCGAGGCGCCGCGCAGGCTCGCGGCGCTTCGCGCCGTCATGCGAGACCGCGAACTCGACGCAATCCTGATCGTCGGCGGCGTCAACCTGTCTTACTTCAGCGGTTTTGCCGGCCTCGAGCGCTCGATGGCGCGCGCGATGCTCTACCTGTGCCCCCGCGAAGGCGAGCCCGTTCTGATCGCTCATACCTTCCGCAAGCACCTGATCGAAGCGCACTCGTGGGTGAGTCAATTTCGCTACTTCACCCGCCTCAGCCATGCACCGGTAGCGACGCTGCAGGAGACGATGCGCGAGTGGGGTATGACGCGCGGACGCATCGGCATGGAACTCGGATTAGAGTCCCAGATCCAGCTTCCACAGCTGGAATTCGAGCGGATCCGCAGCGGACTCCGCGATTTCTCGCTCGTCGACGTGGCCGAGGACATATGGCGGATCCGCTACCTGCGCTCGAGCGGAGAACTCGAGCGGCAGCAGGCCGCCGCGGCGCTGGCCACGACGGTCATCCGTGAGGCCTTCACCCACGCGCGCGAGGGAATGCGGCAGGGCGATCTTGCCCACTTCATCCAGGAGCGCTTCCTGCACCATCGTGTGGCGGCCCATTACGCGCTCATCAGCGCCGGAACCGATCACTACGACTTCTGCGGCTCCTGGGCGCCCGACTACCGGTTCAGGACCGGCGACATGGTCTGGGTGGACGTCGGCGCCCAGTCCGGGGGCTATTGCGCCGCCTTCAGCCGGGCCGGTGTCATCGGTCAACCATCGCCGCAGCAGCTGGGTACGGCACGGGCCGTCCACGCCGCCACCATGACTGGCGTCTCGGCCGTGCGGCCGGGAGTGCCGATCGCCGACGTCGCCGCCGTATGCGAGTCAGCTCTCGGCGCAGTCGATGCCCCGATCAGCACCAACATCGCCACCCTGGGGACGCGCTTCGGCCACGGCATGGGCCTCGAGTTCGTCGAGCCCCCCCATGTCGCCGCCTACGACCCTACGGTGCTCGAACCCGGCATGGTCGTTGCGATCGAACCCGGAATAGCGACCCGCTACGGTCGGTTCCATTTCCGCGAACTCGCCGTCGTGACCGAACAGGGCTGCCGACTGCTGCCCGGACCCACGCCCGAGCTGGTTTCCCTGCCCCTTTCCTGACTGTGAGAACACCCATGGCCGTGAACTACCGAGACCTGTTCAATTTCGATGGAAAAACGGTGGTCGTCACCGGAGCCGCCAGCGGCCTCGGGCGCGAGATCGCGATCGCGCTCGCCGAGCTTCGCGCACACCTCGTCCTGGCGGATATCGACACTGCGGGCTTGCAGGCCGTGAAGGCCCAGCTGGAGGCCGGCGCACGATCGGTCCACGCCGTGACCACCGACGTCTCGGAGCCTGACCAGGTGAACGCCATGGTCCAGGTCGCGCTGAAACCGACGGGCCGGATCGACGCCCTCGTGCACTGCGCCGGCATCGGCGGGCGCTCGCCCGCCACCGATTATTCGATGGAACTCTGGGACCGGGTGATGGCGGTGAACGCCGGGGGCACCTTCCTGTGCACTCAGGCGGTCGGAAGGGTCATGCTCCAGCAGCCGGCGGGCGGCTCCATCGTCAACCTCTCCTCGATCGGTGGCGTCGTCGGCAAGCCTGGCAGCGTGGGCTACCAGGTCAGCAAGGCGATGGAGATCCAGCTCGCCAAGAGCCTCGGGGTCGAGTGGGCACACCGCAACGTGCGCGTGAACTCGATCGCACCCGGGCTCTTCATGACCGCAACGATTCGTGCGGAGACCGAGAAGGAACCGAACGTGAACGCCGACTTCATGAAGATCCTGCCGAAGGCTCGCGCGGGCGAAGTGCACGAGATCGTCGGAGCGGCGCTCTTCTATGCCTCGGATGCCAGCACGTACGTCACCGGCACGACGCTGCCGGTGGATGGGGGAGCACTCGCCCTGTGAGTGCGAGCGGCTGCTTCCACGACTGGTCCGAGCCACCGGCAAAGGAATCCGGACCGGGGGTGCGCTTCCTCGAGACCCGTACCGCCGGATCGGTCGTCGCGCTCGTGCATCTCTCGCCGGGAACCGAACTGAAGGCGCATTCGCATCCCGAGGAGCAGATCTTCTACGTCCTGGAAGGCTGCCTGAGATATCGGGTGGGCGACGAGGAGCAGCTCGCCGGGCGCGGGATGCTCATCGTGATGCCCGGCGGAGTGCCGCATTGGGGTCGAGCGGAGGGCAATTCGGACGCCGTGTTCCTCGAGATCAAGCAGCGGCCATCGCCATGACGACACTTACGAGGGCACTGAGGTGACACCATGACCTCCATTCTCCTGGGATGGCAGAAGGCCAATGAGCAGCTCGCGTGGATCCGCACGCTGGCGCCAGCCGGCTGCGAATTCCTGGTGCCGGCTTCGTCCCGGGACCAGAGCGACTACGACGCCGATCCTGACGAGCTGATGCGCCTGGCGCCGCTGGCCGACATCGTCGTCGGCTGGAACTTCCCCCGGGAGGTGCTGCGGGCTGCCACGCGGATGAAGATGCTCGCCTCCGCGCACACGGGCATCGACCGGTACGACCTCAACCTGTTCCGGGAACGCGGCATCATGCTGACGAACGCCAGCGGCGTGAACGCGCTTGCCGTCGCCGAGCACGCGCTCGCCCTGCTGCTCGCGCTCGCCAAACGTATCGTCACCCACGACGCATCGGTTCGTCGCGTCGACTGGGTCGATCTCGGCCCGCATACCGCGGGCATGCAGCTGGGCGGAAAGACCGCAGTGGTGCTGGGTGTAGGCCGCATCGGCACGCTGATCGCAGAGCGATGCCGCGCGTTCGGCATGCGCACCATCGGCGTGAAGCGCGACGTGACCCACCCTGTGCCGCACATCGACGTGTTGATGCCGAGCGGAGACCTGAACGAGGCGCTGCGTCTCGCCGACGCCGTGTTGCTCGCCCTGCCCCTGACGCCATCGACGCGCGGACTGATGGGTCCCGAGCAGTTCGCCTGCCTCAAGCCGGGCGCGCTGGTGGTCAACGTCGGGCGGGGAATGGTGGTAATGGAGTCCGCGGTCCACGAGGCCCTCACGACGGGAAGCCTCGGCGGGTTCGCCGCCGATGTCTGGTGGGACTACGCCGACGCGTCGCCGGCGGGATATCACTACAACGTGCCGTCACGACTGCACGTCCACCGCCTTCCGAACGTCGTCGGCACGCCCGACATGGCGTCCAACGTGCACGGCATGCGCGAGCGCATGATCGAGTTCGCGATGGAGAACGTCCGGGAGTTCCTCGCCGGCAAGGATCCGCAGCGGCGGATCGATCTCACGAAGGGATTCTAGGCGGCCCGGCCTGGCGCTCCCGCAGCACCCACCGCATAGCCGAGGTCACGACGATGCCAGACTCCGCCGAAGCGCCCGCGTTCGATCGCGCCACGTTCCGTCGCGTCCTCGGATGTTTCGCTACCGGCGTGACGATCGTCACGAGCATCCAGGAGGATGGAACGCCCTGCGGCCTGACCGCCAACAGCTTCACGTCAGTCTCGCTGGACCCGCCACTGGTGCTGGTGTGCCTCGATGCCCGATCGAACAGCCTGGGCGCAATCCGCCACTCCGGCGCTTTCGCCATCAACATCCTCGGCGAAGGACAGCGGGACCTGTCCGGCCGCTTCGCTTCGAAGCTCCCGGACAAGTTTGGCGATGACAGGTGGTCGAGTGCGGTCACGGGGGCGCCGACGCTGGAGGGCGCCCTGGCGTGGCTGGACTGCCGCGTGGAGCGCACCCTGACTGCGGGAGATCACGAGATCGTGATCGGCCGGGTGGCGGCGCTCGGCGAGAATGCAGGATCCCCGTTGGGCTATTTCCGCGGGGGATACTTCCAGGTGTCGCTGTCGCAGGACGTGACGTCGCTGGGAGGCCGTGCCGTTTTCGGCGCCATCATCCAGCACAACGGGCGCGTCCTGCTGCGGCGGCTCGGACCGGACGGCTCGTGGGGGTTCCCCGAGGCGACAGCCACGGGCAGCCAGCGTCGCCTCGGCGGGCTGCTGGAGATCCTCACCGAAGCGGGCGCACCGACTGAACTCAACTTCCTCTACTCGGTTGCCGAGGTCCCCAACAGCGGCAGCACGTGGATCCTGTACCGGGGCGAGCTGACCACGGAACAGCCGCGGCTCAGGGATCCGCAGGACTGGCGATTCTTCGCCGAGGGCGAAGTGCCGTGGGATCAGCTGCGATCCTACGAGACGCGCATGACCTTGCGCCGATTTTTCAAGGAACGCGCGGAGGACCGATTCGGCCTCTTTGCGGACACGGGTTCCGAAGGCTTCATCGCACCGATCGGCGAGGGTGTCCGACCCTATACGCGCGCCGAGGCGGAACAGATGCTGCGCTGAGGCCACCTACTTCGAGGAGCTTCCCGCCGATGTACACCGGAGTCATCACGCCCGATCTGACGATCGCCGCGCCCGAGCGCCCGCGGCTCGGCATCCTGTATCCGCGCGGCGGCAGTTCGGCCGAGTACTACCAGTTCGCCGAGCACTTCAATGACAACGTCCGGTGCTACCTGATCGGCGGCATGCACGCCTACGGTGGGAACAAGACCCACTATCCGGATCCGCTGCGCGCGATGGGGGACGTCGAAAACCTGCGGTATCCGGCCCGTTCGATGCGCCCCCTCAAGGTTCACGCCGCGATGTGGGCCTCGACCAGCGCAAGCTTCATCGGCGGGATGAAATGGTCTCGTGACCAGGCAGCCGGCGTGGCGGAGATCGTGGGCGCGCCGGCGAGCAACACCGCGCTGGCGTTCGTCGATGCCCTGCTCGCGCTGTCGATCGACCGGGTGGCGATCCTCGCCAGCTATCCGCAGGAGGTCACCGAGGCGTTTCGCGCCTTCCTCGGAGAAGGCGGAATAAAGGTCGGCAGCTACCTCCACCTCGATGCCGACGCGGGCGAAGACGCGTACGACATGGCCGAAGACTACCTGTACGAGAAGGCACTGACCCTCGACCTGGCGACCGCCCGGGCGCTGCTCGTGCCGGATACCGCGATGGCCGCCTTTGGCCTCA
>JBIIDW010000159.1:0-5520 GCA_044238215.1 Steroidobacteraceae bacterium | reverse complement strand
GCTGCCGCTTCTGCCTTCGCCATGGGTCTGTCCACTGCCCGGTGCCACGCGGCACCACGTAGACAGAAGCAATCGGCGTGCCACCGTCCGGCATGTGAACGGCGTCACGAAATCCCCGGGTTCGGGGGCCCGGGGCGACGGTTTCCTGACGGCTCCGTCAGGCGAACGCGTCAGGCGTAGAGGTCGAGCAGGCCCCGCCGTATCGCAACCGCCGTGGTGATTGGCTGCTCGGCCACCTCGCCGCCCTCGCGGCGGGCCCGCGCGAGGCTGGAGTTCGCGAGCGCACGCTGCGGGTCGCCGGGTGTATCGCTGTTGACCGCCGCGTGGGCCAGCGCAAGCCCGCCGGAGGCGAACAGCTCGCGCAGCCGGGGCAGCGCCTGCTCGAGCGCCGCGCGCGTCTCGACCGCCTGCGCTCCGAACCATACCGTCGCCTCGCCCTCTCGCAGGGCGATGCGCACCTCCACCGGACCGAGTTCATCCGGCGTCAGCTGCAGCGTCGCCAGTTGCTCGCCGCGATCGACCATCGTGGCCAGCCGTGCCCCGAGCTCGTCGCTCCAGGCCTGCGAGCCGACGGGGTTCTGCAGCAGCGCGGTGGGCGGCGCCTGCGCGGCTGTCGGCTGCGCAGGCCCGCGTGCCCGTGCTGCCTCGGCGACCTGGCCACCGCCCGTGCCGGTTCCGGACTCGAGGCCCTGCAGTGCGGGCGCGGTCGACACCGCGTCGGCGGCGGTGGACGCGATGCCGCCTGCCGTGCCCGCAGGGCCGAGCAGCGCAGCCAGCTCCATCGGGCTGCCCGGTACCGGCCTCGCGTCGCCACGGTAGTCCAGCCCGGTCGGCAGGGCACGCAGCGTGTCCGCGAGCGTCTCCAGGGACGAACCGTCCACGTGTGCCGTCAGCGCCTCGGCCGGGGACGCGCGGCTTTCCCCCCGCGCCGGCTGTGGCCCGGCAGCGGTTGCAGCCGACACCGGGGGCGGAGTCAGGCCGAGCAGGACCAACACCTGAGCCGGGCAGGCCGTGGCCTCTGCGTCGTCGCTTTCCGCGGTCGCGTCGTCGCCGTCGCGGCTGCACTCTGCGGACGCGGCCGGGCGCGCCTGAGCGGCCGTTCCCGTCGCCGCTTCCGCCGATGTCGGCGCGGCTCCGTCGGGCTCGCCCTCGGGCGCAGCGGACTCGCCCGGCGCTGCGGCGCGCGACGCTTGCGCAGTGCCCATCAGGCCGGCGAACGAACCGTCGGCCTGCGTGGCACTGCCCTGCGGGTTGGCGCCGGTACTCCGCGCCTTCCCCGCCGAGCCCGCGCCGTCCACCGAAACCGTTGCGCCTGCATTCATCATGGGTCCTCAGATCGTCAGTTCACGCGGACGGGAGGCGATCTCCCGTGCGCGTTCATCCATTTCGCGCTGCTCGGCGCGTTCGGCCGCCGCGCGCTCCTCGTCGCGCCAGCGTTCGACCACGGTCGCCACGGCCTTGACCTGCACCGCGGCCTCGCGCCACCGTGTCCGCTCGAAGTCCCTCTCGACCTCGCAGCGCCCGACCTGCCGGTGCTGCTGCGCGATGGCCTCCGCGAGACGCGCGACGAAGGCCTGGTAGTCCCGCAGCGCGGCCGCGCCGATGCCCGCGGCACTGCGCCGCGCGAAGTCCCGCAGGTACTCCTCGCGGTAGCGGACCAGGTCCTCGAGACGGGACAGCGCATCGCCGACGCGTGTCTCCGCTGCGCGCAGCCGGGCCGCGCAGTCGCGCTCGGTTTCGTCCAGGCGCGCACGGAAGGTGTCGAGTCGCTGCGCCCGCTTCACGCCCCGGCCTCCGCGGCGACACCGCGCCCGCCCAGCAGCTGCAGCAGGCGGGTCACGCTTTCCGCATATCCGGCACGCTCGTGCCAGTCCTGGTCGAGGAATCTCCTGACCGCGGGCCAGAGCGCCACCGCCTCGTCCAGCGCCGGATTGGCGCCCGGCTTCCAGGCGCCGAGCGAGACGAGGTCGCGTGACTGGTTGTAGGTGGCGATCACCTGGCGCAGGCGCCGGGCCGCGTCGAGCTGCTCGCGCGGTGCGATCTCGTTCATGACGCGGCTGATCGACGCCTCGATGTCGATTGCCGGATAGTGACCCGACTCGGCGATCCGCCGCGACAGCACGATGTGGCCGTCGAGGATCGCGCGCGCGGAGTCCGCGATCGGGTCCTGCTGGTCGTCGCCTTCCGTGAGCACCGTGTAGAAGGCGGTGATCGAGCCGCCCCCCTCCACGCCGTTGCCGGCCCGCTCCACCAGTTGCGGCAGCCGCGCGAACACCGACGGCGGGTAGCCCTTGGTCGCCGGGGCCTCGCCGATCGCGAGTCCGATCTCGCGCTGAGCCTGGGCGAACCGCGTCAGGGAGTCCATCAGCAGCAGCACCGAGCGACCGGTGTCGCGAAAGTACTCCGCAACCGCGGTCGCGAGCCACGCGCCGTGCAGGCGCATCAGCGGCGGCGCATCGGCCGGTGCGGCGACCACCACGGCCCTGCGCCGATCCTCCGGTCCGAGGATACGCTCGACGAAGTCCTTCACCTCGCGACCCCGCTCGCCGATCAGGCCCACCACGATGACGTCCGCGGCGGTGTAGCGCGCCATCATCCCGAGCAGCACCGACTTGCCGACGCCGCTGCCGGCGAACAGGCCGATGCGCTGGCCGCGGCCGACCGTCAGCGCGGCATTGATCGCACGCACGCCCACGTCGAGCGGCTCATCGATCGGGTGGCGGGAAAGGGGATTGATCGCGCTGCCGGCGAGGCGGCGTTCGTTCTCGCAGCGCAGGGGACCGAGGCCATCGAGCGGCGCTCCAGCCCCGTCGACGATCCGTCCGAGCATGGCCTCGCCCACCGGGACGGTGCCGGCGCGCGGGGTCGGAATGACCCGCGTCGAGGGCTCGAGCCCGTGAAGTGCGCCGGTGGGCATCAGGAACAGCCGGTCTCCGGAGAAACCGACCACCTCGGCCTCGCTCGGTTCTCCGCGTCCGGGAACGAGTTCGCAGCGGTCGCCGATGGCGGCCTGGCAACCCGTGGCTTCCAGCGTCAGCCCGACCATACGCGTCAGGCGGCCCTCGACCGGCGGCAGCGGCAGTGCCTCGGCGCGCCTGGAATAACCGGCCAGGCGTTCAGACAGCGGCGTCATCGTCCACCCCGGCCTGCCTCGATGGATGCCGTGCGTCGCCGAGGACCGCGGCAACCGCGGCCGCGATCCGGCTTTCGAGCCGCGCGTCGACCTGCGAGTGTTCCGCGACGACGCGACAGCCGCCGCGGCCCATCACCGGGTCCTCGACCAGCGTCCAGGCGCGCTCCGCGGCCGGCGTCGCCAGCCGTTCGCGCACGACCGCGGCGTCCTGCGGGTGCAGGTGCACGCGCACGTCGCGGGCGCTCGCCGGCAGCAGCTGCACGCAGTCGCGGATGATCGCGATCACCTGGCTGGGGTCGACCTGCAGTTCGCGGCGCGCCAGCTGCGCGCCCGTCAGCAGCGCGAGCCGGGCGAGTTCCGCCGCGGCTTCCTCGTCGAGGCGCTCGAGAGGCCGCGCGATGCCGGCCAGCAGCGCCTGCAGGTGCGCGAACGTCTCGTCCACCCGCCGCGACTGCGCGCTGGCCTCGGCGCGCACCGCGGCGAGGCCCTCCTCGCGACCCTTGCGGAAGCCCTCGTCGTAGCCCGCCCGCGCGTCGGATGCCGCCGCAGCAGCGCTTCCCGACCGGCCCCTGAAGGTGACCACGGGTCCGCGGACCTCCGGCAGCGCCCAGGTTGCACCGGCGACGGGCGCCGGTGTCGCGCCCGTTTCAGACATAGTCGTCCCCGCCCTTGCCGCCGAGGTTGATGGTGCCTTCCTCGGCGAGCTTGCGCGCCACCAGGATGATCTCCTTCTGTGCCGCTTCGACCTCCGAGAGCTTCACCGGGCCCTTGGACTCGAGGTCGTCCTTCAGCATTTCCGCGGCGCGCTGCGACATGTTCTTGAACACCTTGGCCTTGAGCTCCTCGTCGCAGGCCTTGAGCGCCAGCAGCAGCTTGTCGCTCGGGACCTGCCGCAGCAGTTCCTGCATGCCGCGGTCGTCGACCTCCACCAGCTTGTCGAACACGAACAGCAGGTCCTGGATCTTCGCGCCCAGTGCCTCGTCGGCCTGGGTGATCTCGGCCATGACGGCAGTCTCGATCTTCGGCTCCAGCAGGTTGACGATGTCGGCGGCCACCTTCGGGCCGCCCAGCACCGAGTTGCGCGTGCTCTGCGAGCCGCTGAACTGGCGTTCCAGAAGCGCGTCGAGCTCCTGCAGCGCGGCGGGCTGGATGCCGTCGAGGGTAGCCACGCGCAGCAGCAGCTCGGAGCGCAAGGCATCCGGCAGATGGCGTACCACCTCCGCGGACTGCTCGGAGTCGAGGTACGCGAGGATGATCGCGACGATCTGCGGATGCTCGTTGCGCACCATCTCGGCGATGGCCCTGCCCTCGAGCCACTTGAGCGCCTCGAGTCCCTTGCTGGTACGCGCAGTGAGAATGCGGTCGAGCACGCCGGCCGCACGGTCCTCGCCGAGGGCGTTGATCAGCGTGTTGCGCACGAACTCGTCGCTGCGCAGTCCGAACGACGTCTGTCCCTCGACTTCGCCTGCGAAGGCGCCGAGAACCTCAGCCACCTCGGAGCGGGAGATGCCGGCGACCGTAGCCATGGCCGCGCCCAGGCGCTGGACCTCGCGGGCGGACAGGTGACGGAGCACCTCTGCGGCCTCCTTCTCGCCGAGCGACAGCAGCAGGATCGCGGCGCGTTCGACGCCGCTGCGCTTCGGCGCCGCGGGGAGCGCCGGCGCCGGTGCGGCCGCAGGCGCGGCGGGCGGCTTGGCTGCGGCCTCAGCCATCGTTGGACACCCAGGTCTTCACGACCTGGGCGACGCGCGCGGGGTCCTGCGAGACGAGCGAGCGCGCCTGCGCGACCTGCTGTTCGTAGGCGAGGTTGGCGCCCGCCGCGGCGGGGCCGCCAGCGGCGAGCAGTGCGGGATCGATCGCGCCCTGGCCGCCGGGCAGCATGCCCTGCGGGCCGGCGCCGCCGCCGCCCAGGCCTCCGGCCATCAGCTGACGCAGCAGCGGACGCAGCACCACGAACACCAGGACCAGCGCGATCGCAAGGCCCGCGAGGATCTTCGCGATGTCGCGCGCCCAGGGCTGCTCCCAGACCGGGATGCTTTCGAGTTCCTCGGCAGCCGGCACGGGCTGTCCCTTCCAGGGGCTGTTCATGACGTTGACGGTGTCGCCGCGCTGCGCGTCGAAGCCGACCGCGTCCCTGACGAGCGCGGTCATGCGGTCGAGCTGCTCCTTGCTGAGCGGTGCCTCGGTGACCTTGCCGTCGGCACCCACGGTGCGCACGTTGTCGACCAGCACTGCGACGGAGAGCCTGGTCAGTCGGCCGGCCGGCTGTCGCGTGTAGGCGAGCGTGCGGTCGATCTCGTAGTTGCGCGTGCTCTGCCGGCTGCCGGCGGCACTGGTCGCGTCGGCACCCGCCTGGCCGGGTCGCGCCGCCTGTGCCCCCGGCGGCT
>JBIIDW010000158.1:0-5527 GCA_044238215.1 Steroidobacteraceae bacterium | reverse complement strand
CCTCGTCGAACAGGACGCCTGGGTGCAGCGCGGCGAGACGCGCCGGGCGATCGGGTCGTTCAAGGAAGCGATCGACTGGCTGTTCGACCAGGCCAAGAAAGGCCAGTCGATCCAGCGCTACAAGGGTCTCGGCGAGATGAATCCCGAGCAGCTCTGGGACACCACGATCAACCCCGAAACCCGCCGCCTGATGCAGGTGCGCATCGAGGACGCCGTCGCCTCCGACGAGATCTTCACCACGCTGATGGGCGACGAAGTGGAACCGCGCCGCGAGTTCATCGAGAAGAACGCCCTTGCGGTGGCGAACCTCGATGTCTGACGCGCCGCGCCGCAGGCCGCAGCGCTCCGCAGCCCGCCTGCTGGCCGCTGCCCTCGTCGTTGCCGCCGGCGTCCTGCTCTCGAAGCCCGTGGCGGCCGCGCCGCCGACCGGATCGGCCATCCTCGTCACTGGCGCCAGTTCCGGCTTCGGTCGCAAGGCCACCGAGTCGCTGGCCGCCCGGGGCTACGTCGTCTACGCCGGTGCACGCAAGCCCGAGGATCTCGAAGCGCTCGGCAGGATCCCGAACGTCCGGCCGCTGCGGCTCGACGTCACCGTGCCGGCCGACGTCGACGCCGCCGTGGCGCGCATCCGCGCCGACGGCAAGGGTCTCTGGGGCCTCGTCAACAATGCCGGCGTGCTGCCGCGGCTCGCGATCCTCGACACCGACGCGAAGGACCTCGACCACATCGTCGGCACCAACACCTACGGTCCGCTGCGGCTGACGCGCGCGGTCGCGCCGCTGATCGCCGAATCGCGCGGCCGCATCGTCAACGTCAGCTCCGTGCTCGGCCTCTACACCGGTCGCGGCTTCGGCCCGTACTCGATGAGCAAGTTCGCGCTCGAGGCGTTCTCCGACGCGCTGCGCATCGAGCTGCAGCCCCAGGGCGTTCACGTCGCCACCGTGAATCCCGGCGGCTACCCGACCAATCTCGGCCGCAGCGGCGCCGCCTACGTCGAGAGCGTCGGCAAGAACTCGCCGGCCTTCAGCTCCGCGCCGCAGCGTCCCGCCGCCGGCCCGGCCACGGCTGCTGCGCCCGCCGCCGCCGCGCCGCCTGCGCCGCCCGCCGCGCCCGACTATTCGCCGGTCATCAACGCGATCGAGCACGCGCTGCTGAGCGACACGCCGCGGCCGCGCTACCTCGCCGTCGCCACGGCACGCGAAGCCGACAGCCTGATGCGCCGCCGGCTGCAGCAGCTCGTCGAGCTCAACGGCGACCAGCCGTTCGCCTACAGCCGCGACGAGCTGGTGAAGATGCTGGACGAGGCGCTCGCCGCGCCGCGCTGAGCCACCGCGCCATGTCGAGTCCGCTGATCCGCACCGCCGTGATGGTCCACAGCATCGCGCGCAGCCGCAGCTTCTACGAGCAGGTCCTCGGCCTGCGCGGCACATACCTCGACGCCGACCTCACCGACACCGTCAGCCAGAAGCTGCTCGGCCTGCCTGCCGGCGCCGCAGTGCGCGCGCTGATCCTCAAGCCGCGCGACATCGACGGCCAGCCCGCGCCCGACTTCGGCATGATCGGCCTGTTCGAGATCGGCGACGCGCCCGAGCAGCCCGCGCCGCCGCGCCATGACGGCGTACGCTACGGCGAGGCGGTGCTGGTGTTCTACGTCGGGAACCTCACCGCCGCGCTCGAGGCGGTCGTGCGCACCGGTGGTCGGCTGATGACCGGTCCGGAGACGTTTGCGATCCCGGGCGTCAGCGTCCGCGAGGCCATCGTGCGCGACCCGGAAGGCGTGGCGGTCAACCTCGTCGAGGCTTCCGAGGCGCGCGCGCTGCTCGCCACGCAGCGCTGAGCCCTAGCCCTGGTGGTCTCCCGCCAGATGCTGGCGCGCTGCCGCGCCGAGCTTTTCGTCGAACGTCGCGAGCGGAGCCTCGATCGCCTCGGCAAGCCAAAGATAGGCGGCGTCGTAGCAGGTGAGGCCGTAGCGCTCGGCCAAAGCCAGAGACGCCCTCGGCGATATCGCCATCCGCTGGATCGGCAACTCCATGAACGTGCCGAGCACCGCGTCGACCTCCGCGAGGCTGCGTCCCTCGCGTCGCCGTTTCTTCTGCGCGACGCTCGCGATCTCGAAATCCAGCAGCCAGGGCGCAACGAGGGCCCGCCCGCGCAGCAACGCGAGCGCCGCATCGCTTGCCGCCTCTTCGAACAGCACGGCGACGAGCACCGAGCTGTCGACGACGAGCGGCGGCCGCCGCAGATACGCCGCCGGCGATTCGGCGACGCTCAGCACCGGCATGTTCATCCGTTGTCCCGGAGGCGGCGAATGTAGCCCACCGAACTCTCGGTGCCCTGCGGGAACAGGCGATGGGCACGCTCGGCTGCCTGCTCGATATCGAGGGAGCCCGCCCGGGCCGACGGCTGCTCCGGCGGCCACGCCGCGCCCGACTCGCGGGCCGCAGCTTCGAGCAGCCGGAGCAGTTCGCCCTGCAGCGACCGATGGTTGCGGGCCGCCCGCTCCCGAAGCGCCTGGGCGATGTCGTCGGGCACGTTCTTGATCGACAGGTTGACCGGCATCGGCGCCTCCATAACGGAACCGTGCTAGCCTACGCTCCCATTATGGATCCGTCGATCAGCCTGCTTCGCGTCCCGAGCCAGCCATCCGGCGAGCCCGAGCTCTCCATGCTGCCAGCCGCCAAGCTCCTGCGCGGCAACCCGGAACAGCGCGTCTGGAACGCCTACGCCGACCCCGCCGGCCGCGTGTTCATCGGCCACTGGGAGAGCGAGCCTGGCAAATGGTCGATCCGCTACACCGAGCAGGAATACTGCGAGATCCTCGCGGGCCGCAGCGTCATCACCGACGCCAGCGGAGCCGCCACCGAGGTGGGTCCCGGCGATCGCTTCGTACTCCCCGCCGGCTTCGAGGGCACCTGGGAGGTGCTCGAGACCACGCGCAAGGTCTACGTCATCTGCGAACCGACGGCCTGACGTAAACGCCGCGCGCATAGAATCGGTCCTGCACGTCGGCCAGCCCGGTCACGCGTTCGCCGACCCGTGAGTACGGGTTCACCTGCGGATCGCCCGTCCAGCCGTTGTTCGCGATGCCGAGCCCCTGCAGGTAGGCACCCGCATACGTCCCGGGCTCGTCCCAGATCGCCGTGTTCAGCCGCAGGTCGCGCCGCGCCGCGCGCAGCGACGCCATGTCAACGTTCACGGCGAGCACCGCCGGCCCGTTTGCCGCGAGCCGGTCGCGCTCGCGGCCGCGAAAGTCGATGCACTGACTCTCGCCGTAGCTCACCCATGCCTCGCGGCGCGCCGGGTCGTAGGCCTTGTTCGAGCACAGGAACCACGCCTGGTTCTCGAACGCGCGCTTGCGGCGCAGCGCGTGCCACGCCGGCCGCGTCGAGCTGTAGCCTTCGGCCGTCAGCTGCAGGATCAGTTCGGCGCCGGCATTCGCCAGCGCGCGCGACACTTCCGGGAACACCACCTCGAAGCAGATCGTGACCCCGATCTTCCCCAGCGGTGTGTCCGCAACCTGATACAGATCCTCGACGCCCTCGCGCGCCACGTAGGCGTCGAAAATGCTGCCCGGCGTCGTGTCGGGCAGCGCACCGAAGACGTCGACGCACTGCAGCTTGCGGTGCCGCAGCAGGATTTCGCCGCGATCGTCGATCAGGAAGGCCGTGTTGAACGCGCGACCGGGGAACGCCGGATCGATCTCCAGGAACTCCGCCGCCGCGTAGATCGAGTTGTCTCGCGACCACTGCCTCAGCTTCGCCACCTCGGGGCCCGTGGCCTCGACCGACGCGCTCAGCAGGTCCGGCACCGTACGGTACCCGGCGCCCGTGAAGCAGAACTCCGGAAACAGCGCGATGCGCGCGTTCGGTGCCGCCGCGAGCCGACCGACCTGCGCGATCGCGGTGTCGATGTTCTGCGCCAGTGCCGCGCGGCGGCCCTCGGCCGGCAGGCTCGCCATGGTGGCCGGCTGCACGATCAGTGCGAGGTAGGAGTCGAGCAGCTCGCCGGCCGCCGTCCTGCGCCGCTCGCGCGTGGCGATGCGCCGCTGCGCTTCCGCGCGCCAGCCATCCCGCGTCGACGGGCCCGCCGCCTGCGCCGCCGCGGCCTGTTGCTGCCAGATGCGACCGAACAGCTCGTCGCGCACCCACAGCGGGAAGTTGTCGTAAATGTCGGGCGAGATCTTCGCGCGTGCGCGGCGGATCACCTCGACGTCGAAGCGCGCGGCAACCGTCGGCGATCGCTCCGCCTCGCCCGCGCCGCTGACGGCGTCGAGCGTCAGGTCCCCGAACCCCGCGATGCCGTCGCGCGACGCGAGCGCCACCGCACACCCGTTCTCGTAGCCGATCGTCATCGGCAGTTCCGCCACCGACTCGGCCGTGCCCGTTGGCGCGGCGCTGAACGGCGCGAGCATCAGCTCGGCCCCCGCATACATCGTCGCGCGCACCAGGCCTGGCACCAGCACGTCCTCGCCTGGCAGCAGCCCGACGCGGCCGAACGGCGTCTCTGCCACTGCCGCCCGCCACGCGGTGCCGCGCGCGACCGGCGCGTCGATGAAGCCGTCGGCGACGTCGGGCGTGGCCTTCGCCGCCTCCAGCCGCAGCACGCCCGCGTCATCGATCAGGAAGCCCGTCGTCGCCCCCTCCCCACCGGCGTCGCGCAACGTGGCGGCACCGGCGACCCAGCAGCGCTGGCGGCGCGCGAGCTCGCCGATCGCGCGCAGCGTGTCGCCGCGCGCGGGGGCCGTGGGTGCAGGCGCATCCGCCTGCGGCAGCAGCACCAGACGGTGGCGCTCGCCGTCGAAACCGTGCAGCGATTCGGCGAGCACGGACTCGAGCCCGGCCAGCCCGGCGCCCGCCCGCCAGCGCCGGCGCAGCATCAGCAGCTGCACGGGCTCGCCCGCCGCGGAATCGCCGGACGCTGCGCCGCCTGGTTGCGCAATCCGCCGCGCACGTTCTCCGCCCGCAGACCCCTGCGCGCCCGCGGCAGCCGCACCAACCAACGCCGCACCCGCCAGCTGCATGGTCCTGCGCCGACTGAGTCTGTCCATCGCGCTGCCCCCGTCGTGATCCGGCCAACCCCGTCCCGAGCTTCGTACACTCCGCCCGGCAATGTCACGCGAGGCCCGTGCTAGGCTTCGCGCCCCATGAGCGCCACGATTCTGCAGCACCTGCCCGTCGGCGAGCGCGTGGGCATCGCGTTCTCCGGCGGCCTCGACACCAGCGCGGCGGTGCACTGGATGCGCGCCCGCGGCGCGCGCCCCTGCGCCTACACCGCGAACCTCGGCCAGCCCGACGAGAGCGACTACGACGCGATCCCGCGCAAGGCGCTCGAGCTCGGCGCCGAGCACGCGCGACTGGTCGACTGCCGCGCGCAGCTGGTGGCCGAGGGCATCGCCGCGATCCAGAGCGGTGCGTTCCACATCTCGACCGGTGGGGCCACCTACTTCAACACCACGCCGCTAGGCCGCGCGGTCACCGGCACGGCGCTGGTGCTCGCCATGCGCGAGGACGGCGTCGACATCTGGGGC
>JBIIDW010000157.1:0-5557 GCA_044238215.1 Steroidobacteraceae bacterium | reverse complement strand
GCCAGCTGCCCGGAGTCGGGTTGCAGGGCCCGCAGCGCCGCGGCGCTGCCGACCCGTGCGACCAGCCAGCGCGGCCCGACGTCGACGATCGCCGGCTCGACCGACAGGTCGACGGGACCGTCCGGCCCGAGCGCGAGCGCGCGCAGCAGTTCCTCGACGTCCGGATCGTGCACCGGCGCCAGCCGGGCCGGCGGCAACCGCAGCCGCCAGCCGGTGTCATCCTCACGGATCTCGACGAGGCCGGCGCCGCACTGCTGCACGAGCCGGCCCGTGCGCGGCGCGGCGATGCCCGCCGCGCGGATCGCGTGTGCGCTGCCGAGCGTCGGGTGGCCGGCGAACGGCAGTTCCGAGCGCGGTGTGAAGATCCGCAGCCGGTAGTCGGCCGAGGGCTCCGTGGCCGGCAGCAGGAAGGTCGTCTCGGACAGGTTCAGCCACCCGGCGATGGCCTGCATCGCGTCGGTGTCGAGGCCCTCGGCGTCGAGTACGACCGCGACCGGGTTGCCGCGCAGCGGCTCGCGGGTGAACACGTCGACGACTGAGTACCGGCGGGACACCCGGGCATTCTAGGTGACCCTGGGTCCTCCTGGCCCGTCTGGCCGCTTGACGCCGGCGCGGTGGCGCGACAGTGTCGTGTCATGCGGCCGCACCTCGAGTTCGTCCAGTCGCAGTGGTTGCCCTGGGACGGCGCCTGCCTCGCCGGCGCGCGGCCCGGTGCTGAGGCGCGGGTCCTGAGTCACGACCCGGACGATGGCGCCTGCAGCCTCGTGGTGCGCTACCCGGCGGGTTACTCGCGCGGGCCGGAATGCTTCGACGTCGACGAGGAGTTCATCGTCCTCGCCGGGTCGATCGAGGTCGACGGCGTCGCTTACGGCCGTCACGACTACGCGCACCTGCCGCGCGGCCTGCCGCGTTCCGGGTTCCGCAGCGCGCGTGGCGCGGAGGTGCTGACGTTCTGGTCGGCGCAGCCCGTGGCGCGCGCGCCCCGCCCGCAGGATGCCGCCGATCCGGCGCGGCTCGTGCGCCGGATCGATACGCGGGCGATGCCGGGCATGACCGGCCCGCGCGCGCACATGCGCAGCGAGGGCTTCGCCCACGGCGGCACGGTCCACAAGCTGCTGTTCGACGACCCGCTGACCCAGGACAAGACCTGGATTGCGGGGCTGCCGCCCTACTGGGCCTGCGACGTGATCGAGCGCCACCCGGTCTGCGAAGAGGAGTTCGCGCTCGCGGGCGACATCCACATGCCCAATGGCATCATGCTCGAGGGAGCCTACTTCTGGCGGCCGGCCGACGTGCCGCACGGGCCCTTCGGCACCGTCGGCGGCACGATCCACCTGTGCCGTGCCAAGGGCGGGCTGTTCTCGACGCGCTTCGCGCCTGCCGGCGCTCCGTTCCGCTGGGACCCGCCCTACCGGCCGATCGGTCCGCCCGAGGTGCTGCGCTGGGTGCCGGACACGGCGCGCGCCGTGCGCTGAGCCGCCTTGCGCGACACCCCGCAGTCGGCCCAGGCCTGGCCCGGCGAGCGGTACGCCTGGTTCACCTGCGCGCTGCTGCTGCTCGCGTTCGGGCTGTCCATCATCGATCGTTTCGCCATCGGGCTCGTCGTCGATCCCATCAAGCAGGACCTGGGGCTCACCGACACCCAGATGGGGCTGGTCCAGGGGCTCGCCTTCGCGCTGTTCTACTCGCTGTTCGCGCTGCCGATCGGCGTGCTGGTCGACGCCTGGAACCGCTGCGTGCTGGTCGCCCTCGCCGTGGCGTTGTGGAGCGCCGCGACGGCCGCGACCGGACTCGCCGGCTCGTTCGCCGCGATGTTCCTCGCGCGGCTGGTCGTCGGCGCGGGCGAGGCGACGCTGCTGCCGGCGGCCTCGTCGATCATCGCCGACTCGTTCCCGCCGGACCGTCGCCCGCGGGCGATGGGCGTGTTCATGCTGGGCGGGGCGGTCGGCGGTGGCCTCGCGGGCGTGATCGTCGCCGGAGCGCTGTGGATCGCGGCCCGCGCGCGCAGCGAGGGTCTGACTATGCTGGCGGAATGGCAGCTGATGTTCGTGCTGCTGAGCCTGCCGGGGTTCCTGCTCGCCGCCGCCCTGCTGGCGCTGCGCGAACCTGTGCGGCGCGAACGGCTCGCGCCGGGCAAGGTGCCGCTCGAGGCGTTTCTCGCGCATCTGCGGCCCAATGCGCTCGCCTATGCGACCGTGATGGGCGCCGGAGCCCTGGTGGCGACCGCTGTGGCGGCGCAGTTCGCTTGGTGGCCGACGCTGTTCATCCGCGTCCACCAGTGGTCCGCGGCGCAGGTCGGCGTGGTGTTCGGGATCGTGGGCCTGCCGCTGGCGATCTTCAGCCCGCTCAGCGCCGGCTTCCTGCTGGGCTGGCTGGGCGCGCGGCGCAACGACGCGCCGATCCTCGTGATGCTCGGCCAGACCCTGGGCTGCGCGATCTTCGCCACCGGGATGGCGCTGGCGCCGACGCCGACGCTCGGCATCGCGCTGTACGTGCCGATGGCGCTGACCGGCATCTGGGCCAACACGGCGGCACTCACGGCGATCAACCAGATCACGCCGAACGAGCTGCGCGGGCGGATGATCGGCGCCTACGTGCTGCTGACCGGGCTGATCGCCTATTCGCTCGGTTCGGTGTCGGTCGGTATGCTGACCGACCGCGTGTTCACCGGCGCGGCCGGCATCAGTCCCGCGCTGGCGATCGTGTTCCTCGTGTTCGGTGCCGCGGCGACCGTCGTGCTGCTCGTCGGCCGTGGGTCGTTCGCGGCGGCGGCGGAACGCGCCGCGGGCTGGCGCCGGTCGATCCCGTCCGGCGGCGCGTGATAACGTGATCCTCAGGAGAACCCGCATGAACACCCGCCGCACCCTCGCCACCCTGCTCCTGTCGGTAGCCGCACTGGTTGCCGGACCCGCGGCGCCCGCAGCCGGCATCGACTCGATCTCCTCGAAGGACGGCGTGGCCGGGCTCAAGGCCGCGCTCGGCCAGGGGGCCGAGCGCGCCGTGGCGCAGCTTGGCGCGACGGACGGCTTCCTCGGCAACCCCAGCGTGCGCATCCCGCTGCCCCCGGCCCTGCGCAAGGGGGAGAAGGCGTTCAAGCTGCTGGGCCTGGACGACGAGGCGAAGGAACTGGTCACCGCGATGAACCGCGCCGCCGAGGCGGCCGTGCCCGAGGCGCGCACGCTGCTGGTCGATTCGGTGAAGCAGATGAGCTTCGACGACGCCCGCCAGATCCTCACCGGCGGCGACGACGCCGCCACGCAGTACTTCCGTCGCACGTCCTACGACAAGCTCGCGGCGCGCTTCCTGCCGGTCGTGAAGCAGACCACCGACCGCTCGGATCTCTCGCGCAAGTACAACGAGTTCGCCGGCCAGGCGGCGCAACTCGGCGTGATCGACGCGCGCGACGCGAAGGTCGAGGATTACGTCACGCGCAAGGCGCTCGACGGCCTGTTCACGATGATCGCCGAGGAGGAGAAGGCGATCCGCAAGGACCCGCTCGGCCAGTCGAGCAAGCTGCTGCGCAACGTGTTCGGCGCGCTGAAGAACTGACCCGCGCCACGTTGGCGCCGCCAGCCGGCGCTAGCCCGCCCGGAATGCCCCGGCGAGGAAGTAACGCCCGCCCGAGCGGTTGAGCTTCGGGTCCACGCCGCTCGCCGCCACGTGCAGGCTCGGCGCCCAGCCGCGGAAGCGGGTGGCCGGATCGAACCCCGCGCTGGCGAACAGCTCCTCCACCGGCATGTCGTACCAGCCGTCCATGAACGGCTCGTTGTTGCAGCGGATGTCCCAGTCGCGCAGCGAGGCGACGTAGGGCTCGAGCTCGTCGAACTGCGGGGCGTCGGAGTGGAAGCACAGCCCGCCCGGGCGCAGCAGCCGGTGGCACTCGGCGAAGATGCGCGGCACGGCGGCGTGCGAGGTCTCGTGCATCAGGATGCGCGAGAACACGAGGTCGAAGCTCTCCGCCTCGAGGCGCGTGCCCTCGGCGTCGGCCTGCGCGAAGTGCGCCTGCACGCCGAGCGCCTCGGCGCGCGCGTGCGCGTAGCGCAGGCAGGGCGCCGACACGTCGATGCCGTGCAGTTCGGCATCCGGGTAGAACTCCGCGAAGGGCAGCAGGTTGTGGCCGACGGTGCAGCCGAGCTCGAGGATCCGGCGCGGCCGGAAGCCGGGGAAGCGCGTCTTCAGCCACGCGGCGATGCTGCGGCCCGGGTCGTCGTTGAGTGCGCCCTGCGAGCCCATCCGGTTGACGGTCATCTGGCGGTCGAACAGCGCCCCGGCGGTGACGTCGCCGGCCGCGTGCTCCCGGACGTAGCCGCCGGGCATCAGGTGGATCTCGCGGCCGTCGAGGTAGCGCGGGATGGGCAGTGTCGGGTCGAGCCGGAGCGAACCGCCGACGCCGCCCGCGGTGGCGGCCGACGGGGCGTCGGCCGCACTGGTGCGCGCAGCTGCGCGGGCGATCAGTTCATCGCGCTGGCGCCCGATCACGGCGGCGCTCGCCTCGTAGGACATGCGCTGCGAGGCGGTGCGCAGCGCGTACCAGACGCGGTTGGCCGGCTGCTGGCGCATCGCCTCGGCGATCTCGCGCCGCCCCGGCTCGCGGCCGAGCGTCGCGCGCAGCGCGGGTGCCACTTCGCGCTCGTAGAGCCCCCGCAGCCGCGGCCGCGCCTGGGTCTCGAGGTAGTTCGTCAGGCTGCGGCTGAACAGCTCTCGCGCGAGTTCGGTGCGGCTGCCCGGCAGCAGCATGTCGTGGGGCGCGTCGGGCGGGCGGACGCGCATCGCACTCACCGGCACTCGAACGCGCCGACGATGGCCGGACGGTTCGCCAGCAGCTCGCGGCGCAGCGGCTCCCAGTCGGTGCCGCCCTTCGCGTGCGCGTCGAGGAAGGCCAGCGACAGGCGGCGGATCTGCGCCATGGCCTCCGCGCTCGGCGTCTTCTCCTCGGTGCGGTTCGTGCCGAGCGTGCCGCCGAGGTAGTGCTTCATGCCGGTGAGTGCCGCCAAGCACTGCCCGCTGCGGCTGCGATCGTAGTAGTCCGCGTGCGCGCGCCAGTTGTCGTTGAAGCCCGGGATCACGTCTTCCATGCCGACGATCGACAGCGCCGGCTTCGCGTCGGCCTTCCAGGCGACGTTGCGGAACCCGGGCGCCGCGCCCGGTGGCGCCAGCATCAGGCCGGCGAGCACGCGCGGATCGGAGAGGTCGGCGTTCTCGTCGGGCATCGTCGCGCCGATCAGCGCCGCGGTGGTGTGCCCGCCGAACGAGTGCCCCGCGGCGATCACGCGGCGCCGGTCGAGCCGGCCGCGCAGCATCGGCGCCTGGCGCTCGACCTCGGCGAGACGGTCGAGGACGAGCCGCATGTCGAGGACGCGGCTGCGCCAGGCGCCCCGGATGCGCGGATCGTCGCGCGGCAGCCCGAGCGACAGCGACTCGACGTGCGTCGGCTGGATGACCACGTAGCCGTTCGCGGCCCAGAACTCGGTGAGCGGCAGGTAGTCGTCCTTGGAGAACTGCGCGCCGTGCGAGAACAGCACGATCGGCAGGCGCCGCCCGTCGCGCGGGGCGGTGA
>JBIIDW010000156.1:0-5575 GCA_044238215.1 Steroidobacteraceae bacterium | reverse complement strand
AGGGCGGCCGCGGCGCCGGCGAGGAACAGCGAGTCGCTGCCGAAGAGCGCGCTGGTCCAGCCGCCCACGAAACCGACGAAGACGACGACCATGATCAGCGGACCGGGCGTGGTTTCGCCGAGTGCGAGGCCGTCGATCATCTGCGGCCCGGTGAGCCACTGGTAGTGCTCGACGGCGCCCTGGTAGACGTAGGGCAGCACGGCATAGGCGCCGCCGAAGGTCAGCAGCGCGGCCTTGGTGAAGAACCAGCCCATCTGCGTGAGCACGGCGTTCCAGCCCTGGGTGAGCGTGAGCGCGCCCAGCGCGACGGCCCAGATCGAGAGGCCGACGGCGAGCACGATGCGGAAACGCGACCCACTGAAGCGCGCGTGGGCGGGCGTGGGCGTGTGGTCGTCGATCAGCGCGGGTCCATGATCCTTGCCGGCCGCCGCGTGCGCGCGAGCGGCCGTGAACGTGTCGGGCGCCCACCGGCCGCCGAGGTAGCCGACGAGGCCGGCGGCGAGCACGATCAACGGGAACGGCAGATCGAGCGCAAACAGGGCCACGAACGCGGCCGCCGCGATCGACCACAGCGCCGCGTTCCGCAGCACCCGCGAGCCCACGCGCCAGGCCGCGTGCACCACCAGCGCCGTGACGGCGGGCTTGATGCCGTAGAAGAATCCGGCGATCGCGGGCACGTGGCCGAAGTCGAGATAGACCCAGGACAGCGCGATCAGCAGGATCAGCGACGGCAGCACGAACAGGCCGCCGGCCACGATGCCGCCCCAGGTGCGGTGCATCAGCCAGCCGATGTAGGTGGCGAGCTGCTGCGCCTCGGGGCCGGGCAGCACCATGCAGTAGTTGAGCGCGTGGAGGAAACGGCCCTCGGAGATCCAGCGCCGGCGCTCGACGAGCTCCTCATGCATGATCGCGATCTGCCCCGCGGGCCCGCCGAAGCCGATCAGGCCGAGCCTGAGCCAGAAGCGGAAGGCTTCGGCGCGGGGCGGTTCGGCGGGTGGAGTGTCGTGCACAGGGGTAGCGTCGCAGGTGGCCTGCGCGGGGGCTACTTCCCGATGAAGCCGAGGCTGCACACCGGGCTGTCTAAAGCAGCGCCCGGCTTTGATTTATCTTGCGGCTGTAACCTGAAATAACGCTGGCCCTTGTTTTAGGTTCCTGCGCCTATGCACCGACCCTCGCCCGGCCGCTACGTCACCGTCACGACAGCCGGCGAGCCGTTCCGGGCCTTCGTGCCGGCGCCGCTGCCGCCGGAGCCGCCGATCGTGTGGTCGGCCGCTGCGTGGCGGCGCTCGACGTGCACCAGGCGCTGCAGCGCCAGCCGATCGCCACCTCGGCCGCCCTGGTCAAGGCCACCGGACTGACGCCGGCCACAGTCAACAAGTCGCTGGCGCACCTGGAGCGCATCGGCGTCGTGGCCGAACTCACGAACCGGCAGCGTGGCCGCGTGTTCAGCTATCGCAGGTACGTCGAGGAGCTGGCGGCCGAGCTGGAGACGAGCGGATAAGTCCGCCGACGGTGGCGACCCGCAAGCGCGTCGGGCTTGCCCATCCGCGTCATGAATGAATATCATTCATGGCATGAAGACCCTGCCCCGCCTGGTGGATGACGCGCTCGCCGCGCGCCTGCGCGTGATGCCGGCCGTGGTGCTCACCGGCGCGCGGCAGACCGGCAAGAGCACGTTGGTCGAAAAGCTCGTTCCGGGCGACCGGCGCTACCGCACGCTGGACGACTTCGACGTGCGCGACGCCGCGCGCCGCGACCCCGAAGCGCTGCTGGGAGGCGACGATCCGCTCACGCTCGACGAGGTGCAGCGCGAGCCGGGCCTGCTGACTGCGGTGAAACGGGCCATCGACCGCGACCGCCGGCCCGGGCAGTACCTCCTCACCGGCTCGGCCAACCTGCTCCTGATGCGGCAGGTGTCGGAGTCGTTGGCCGGCCGCGCGAGCTACCTCACGCTCTGGCCCATGACCCGCCGCGAGCAGCTCGAGCTCGGCCGCGCGGGGCGCTGGGACGAGCTGCTGGCCACCCCCGAGGCGCAATGGCGCGACCTCTTGGCAGCCGGGGATGACGCCGAGGAAGACTGGCAGGCGCTTGCGCTGCGCGGCGGCTTTCCCACGCCGGCGCTGGAACTCAAGGCGCCAGCCGACCGCGCCATCTGGTTCGACGGCTACGTGCGCACCTATCTCGAACGCGACCTGCAGGACCTCGCCTCGATCAGCGCGCTCCCGGACTTCCGCCGCCTGATGCAGGCCGCCTGCCTGCGGCTCGGGCAGCTGCTCAACCAGACCGAGCTCGGCCGCGACGTCGGTCTGCCGCAGCCAACGGTCCACCGCTGGCTCAACCTGCTGGAGACCTCGTATCTGCTCGTGCGCCTGCCGGCCTACGCGGTGAACCGGACCAAGCGGCTCGTCAAGTCGCCCAGAATCTTCTGGGGCGACACCGGCGTCGCGCTGCACCTCGGCGCCACGGCGCCCGCGGGCGCACACCTGGAGAACCTGGTCCTGCACGACCTGCTCGCCTGGCGCGATGCGCAGGTGGACCGCGTGGAACTCGCCTACTGGCGCACCACGATCGGCGAGGAAGTGGACTTCGTGATCGAGGTCGGCGGCACGCTGCTGCCCATCGAGGTGAAGGCCACCTCGAAGCCGCGCCTCGCCGACTGCGCGCACCTGCGTACCTTCCGGCAGGAGTACGGGCGCAAGGCGCGCGCCGGGCTCCTGCTGCACACCGGCCGCACGGTCGAGTGGCTCACCCCTGACGTGCTCGCGGTGCCGTGGTGGAGGGTGCTGTAGCGGTTGGAACCGGGCCGACTCGACTGCTGGCCGATATCGGCGATGGACAATGAGCGCGCCTACTTCCCGATGCAGAAGCTCGCGAAGATCCGCCCGAGCAGGTCGTCGCTGGTGAAGTCGCCGGTGATCTCGGCGAGGGCGAGCTGGGCTTCGCGCAGTTCCTCGGCGACGAGTTCGCCGGCGTGGCGGTCGGTGAGCTGGCGCAGGGCTTCGTCGGCGTGGCGGCGGGCGCGCGCCAGCGCGTCGAGGTGGCGGGCGCGTGCGGAGACGGTGCCGGCGCCGGGCGTGGCGTAGTCCATGCAGCGCTTGAGGTGGTCGCGCAGCAGCGGCAGGCCGTCGCCGGTGCGCGCGGAGACGGCGACCCAGGCGGGGCCGCCGGGGGCGATGGTGTCGGCGAGCGGGATGCCGCTGGCGAGGTCGCACTTGTTCAGCACCAGCGTGACGGGCACGCCTTCGGGCAGGCGCTCGCGCTCCTCGCGGTATGACTGCGCCGTGGGGTCGGCGGCGGCGTCGATCACGAACAGGATCCGGTCGGCGCGCGCAAGCTCGGCGCGGGCGCGGCGCATGCCCTCCTCCTCGACCGCGTCGGCCGCGGCGTCGCGCAGGCCGGCGGTGTCGAGCACGTGCAGCGGCAGGCCGTCGAGGTCGATGCGCTCGCGCAGCACGTCGCGGGTGGTGCCGGCGATCGGGGTGACGATCGCGGCGTCGTAGCCGGCGAGCCGGTTCAGCAGGCTCGACTTGCCGGCGTTGGGGCGGCCGGCGATGACCACCGTCATGCCGTCGCGCAGCAGGCGGCCCTGGCGGGCGGCGGCGGTGATCGCGTCGAAGCGCGCGCGGATCGATTCGAGCCGCTGGACCAGGCGCGGGTCGTCGAGGAAGTCGATCTCCTCCTCGGGGAAGTCGATGGCGGCCTCGACCCAGGTGCGCAGCTCTATGAGCGCCTCGACCAGCTCGTGCACCTGCGCCGAGAACTCGCCCTGCAGGGAACGCAGCGCGGCGCGGGCGGCCTCGCGCGAGCCGGCGTCGATCAGGTCGGCGACCGCCTCGGCCTGGGCGAGGTCGATCTTGTCGTTCAGGAAGGCACGCTGGGTGAACTCGCCGGGGGCGGCGCGGCGGGCGCCGAGCTCGACCGCGCGGGCGACCAGCTGCTCGAGCACGACCGGGCCGCCGTGGCCCTGCAGCTCGAGGACGTCTTCGCCGGTGTAGGAGTTCGGTGCCTTGAAGTACAGGACGATGCCGGCGTCGAGCGGCTCGCCGGCGGCGTCGCGGAACGCGGCGAGCGTGGCCCGGCGCGGTGCCGGCAGCGCGCCGAGCAGGGCCTCGGCCAGCGCGGGGACGGCCGGGCCGGAGAGGCGCACGACCCCGACGCCGCCCCGACCGGGGGCGGTGGCGACGGCGACGATGGTGTCGGGGGCGGGGGTCATGGCGGCGGCTCCGGGTCCTGCAGCCAGGCGGGGATGTCGCGCGACGCGTGCAGCACGCGCCAGACGTCGATGCAGTCTGCCTGCTCGACGTAGAACACGACATGGGGATATCCCGCCAGCGGCCAGGCGCGCAGGCCGGGCAGGTTCAGCGCCTGCGGGTAGCGCGGGGAGCCGGTCGCGGGATGCCGGGCGATGTGGTCATAGGCGTGCTCGAGCGCGTCGATGAAACCGAGGGCCGCCTGGGCGGCGCCCTCGCCGAGGTAGTGATCGAGCGCCCCGTCGGCGTCGCGGGCGGCCCGCTCGCGGGGGATGACCGGCAGGGCGGTCACGCCTCGCCGGGGGCGGCCGCGGCCTGGCGCACACGCTCGCGCAGGGCCTCGAACCCGACGGGCGTGACGGGCGCGGTGGCCGGCGACGCGGGGCCGGCGAGCAGGAGTTCGCGCAGCCGCTGGCGGTCCTGGTCCTTGCGGATCAGCTCGCGGATGTACTCGCTGCTGGTGCCGTAGCCGCCCCGACTGACCTGGTCGTCGACGAAGGCCCGGAGCGAGTCCGGCAGGGAGATGTTCATGGTGCCCATGCGCGCAGGCTAATGGGCTTGGCAAAATTTGGCAAACCAATTTTGTGCCAAATTTGGGTCAAAATGGCATCTGGCGCGAATCTTGAGTTTCCTTAAGATCCAATGATCTTCTTTCCGAATTGAGCCGTCATAAGGGGTGAGCTAGTATGGGTACCCATATGAAGACCACCATCGACATCAGCGACGAGCTGCTGCTGCGCGCGCGGCGGCTGGCTGACGAGCGGGGACTGACGCTGCGCGCCCTCGTCGAAGAGGGCCTGCGGCTGTCGCTGCAGGCGCGCACCGAGGCGCCGCCGCTGGCGTTCCGGCTGCGGACCTGGGGCAGCGGTGGGCTCACTGACGAGGCCCGCGACCGGGGCCTGCACGCCATGCTGCTCGACCTCCACGAGCAGGCCCGGCCGCCGCTCGTCACCGGGGCGGACCCGGGGCCTGGCGGCTGAAGCGCGCGGCCTGCCGATGATCGCCGTCGACACGAACATCCTGGTCTACGCCCATCGGCCGGATCTCCCCCTGCACGCGGCCGCGGCCCGCTGCGTCGAGGCGCTGGCGACCGGCGCCAGCCAATGGGGCCTGCCCTGGCCCTGTGCGCACGAGTTCCTCGCGGCGGTCACGAACCCGCGCGTGTTCCGCGAACCCACGCCGGCTGCCGAGGCGCTGGCCCTGCTCGACGAGCTGCGGACGGCCGGCCGCTGCGTGTTCCTGCCGGAGAGCGAGTCGCATCTGGCGACGCTGGGACCGCTGATCCGCGCCGCCGACCTGCGCGGCGGCCAGATGCACGACGCGCG
>JBIIDW010000155.1:0-5579 GCA_044238215.1 Steroidobacteraceae bacterium | reverse complement strand
GCCCGCGCGCTGCCGCGACGCTACCGCGTCGACTGGTGGGACGGCCACGGGCACCGGCACGGGCGCGTCGATCCGTACGCCTTCCGCGAACCCCTCGTGAGCGACCACGACCTGTATCTGTTCAACGCCGGCCGCAACGTCGCGCTGTGGAACGCGCTCGGAGCGCGCCCCCGGGTCATCGACGGCATCGCGGGCACGACCTTCGCGGTGTGGGCGCCCGACGCGGAGCGCGTCAGCGTGGTCGGCCCGTTCTGCCGCTGGGACGGCCGCTGCCTGCCGATGCGCTCGCGTGGCGCGAGCGGCGTCTGGGAGCTGTTCGTGCCGGGCGTCGGCCCGGGCGAGCCCTACAAG
Source organism: Steroidobacteraceae bacterium (assembly GCA_044238215.1). Taxonomy (GTDB): domain Bacteria; phylum Pseudomonadota; class Gammaproteobacteria; order Steroidobacterales; family Steroidobacteraceae; genus UBA964. Next base: position 5,228 of record JBIIDW010000155.1, on the reverse strand, counting down.
TACGAGATCCGCAGCCGCCACGGCGGCGCGGTGTTCCTGAAGGCCGACCCGCTGGCGCGCGCCGCCGAGCGGCGCCCGGCCACGGCCTCGGTGGTCGCCGCCGCGCCCGCGCACGCCTGGGACGACGCCGGCTGGATGCGGGCCCGCGCCGCCCGCGACTGGCAGCGCGCACCGATGAGCATCTACGAGCTGCACCTCGGTTCGTGGCGACGCAGCGCGGACGGCGGCTTCCTGAACTACCGGGAGATCGCCCGCGAGCTCGTGCCCTGGGTGCAGTCGCTCGGCTTCACTCACGTCGAGCTGCTGCCGGTGACCGAGCACCCGCTCGACGAGTCCTGGGGCTACCAGGTCACCGGCTATTTCGCGCCCACGTCGCGGCACGGTTCGCCGGACGATCTGCGCTTCCTGGTCGACGAACTGCATCGCGCCGGCGTCGGCGTGCTGCTCGACTGGGTGCCCGGCCACTTCCCGCGCGACGCGCACGGCCTGGCGCGCTTCGACGGCGGCACCGCCTACGAGTACGCCGACCCGCGCCGGGGCGAGCACCCGGAGTGGGGAACGCTGGTGTTCGACTACGCGCGGCACGAGGTCCGCGCGTTCCTGCTGTCGAGCGCGCTGTACTGGCTGGAGGAGTTCCACTTCGACGGGCTGCGCGTCGACGCCGTCGCCTCGATGCTCTACCTGGACTACGGCCGCGCGCCCGGGGATTTTCTGCCCAACGTGCATGGCGGGCGGCACAACCTCGAGGCCATCGCCTTCCTGCGGGAGCTGAACGCGCTCGTCCACGAGCGCTGCCCCGGCACGGTGGTGATCGCCGAGGAATCCACCGACTGGCCGCTGGTGAGCCGCCCCGTGCACGACGGCGGCCTCGGCTTCTCGATGAAGTGGAACATGGGCTGGATGCACGACACGCTCGCCTACCTGCGCGAGGACCCGCTGCACCGCCGGCACCACCACGACAAGCTGACCTTCGGGCTGATGTACGCGTTCTCGGAGAACTTCGTGCTGCCGCTGTCGCACGACGAGGTGGTGCACCTGAAACGCCCGCTGCTCGGCAAGATGCCGGGTGACCGCTGGCAACAGCTCGCCAACCTGCGGCTTCTGTACGCCTGGATGTGGACCCACCCTGGCCGGAAGCTGCTCTTCATGGGCGGCGAACTCGCGCAGACGACCGAGTGGAACGCCGCCGGCGCGCTGCCCTGGGTGCTGCTCGACGACCCCGGGCACCGCGGCGTGGCGACGCTGCTCGGCGACCTGAACCGCGTCTACCGCGAACGCCCGGCGCTGCACCGGCTGGACTTCGACGCCGCCGGCTTCGAGTGGGTGGACTGCCACGACCGCGACCGCTCGGTGCTGTCGTTCCTGCGCCGCGACGACGCCGGCGGCGTCGTGCTGGTGGTGGCGAACTTCACGCCGGTGCCGCGCGCGGACTACCGCATCGGAGTCCCGCGCGGCGGCACCTGGCGCGAGATCCTCAACACCGACTCGGCGCGCTACGCCGGCAGCAACCTCGGCAACCTCGCGGAAGTGCGGGCCACGGCGCAACCGGCGCACGGCCACGCCCATTCGCTCCCGCTGCTGCTGCCGCCGCTGGCAGCGATCCTGCTCGAGCCGCTCAGCCCGCCTCCATCCACTTCATGAGTCCCATCTCGTAGGGATGGGTCAGGAGCGGATGCGCCGGGAAAACGCGCACCGCACCCTGGAACTGCCCGCAGGCGCCGGGCGGCACGTCGAGTGCGTAAACCACCGCGCCGTCGGCCTCGATCTCGTCGGTCGCGCGCAGCGGCTCGCGCCAGTCCCGCGCGTGCAGGGCCTCGCGGTACGACGACAGCGCAGGCGGCTCGCGCGACGTCTGCGGCAGCGTCCGGCCGGCAATCAGCTCGACGCGCACGTCCGACGGCCGCAGGCCGCCGAGCTGCACCGCCACGCGCATCCGCAGCGGCTCCGACACCGGGTGGCTGCGCGGCGGCACGGCACGCGCCACCGCCGCGACGCGCGGCCATGCCTCACGCACCCGCCGCTTCCAGTCCGCCAGTTCGCGGGCGCCGGCCGCCCCGTGCTCGCCGAGACGCGCGCCCTGCGCCGCCGCCGGCACGTAGATGCCGCGCGCGTAGTCCGCGACGGTACGCCGCATGTTGAAGCGCGGGATCACCGTCATCATCGCGCGCTTCGAGCGACGGACCCACTGCGACGGCACACCGGTCTCGCCGCGCGCGTAGTACATCGGCACGACCTCGTCGCGGATCGCCTCGAGGATCAGCTCCGACTCGAGCACGTCGCGACGGGCCGGGTCCTGCACGTCCACCGACGGAATGCCCCAGCCGTTGTCCTCGTCGAAGCCTTCCGCCCACCAGCCGTCGAGGATGGAGAGGTTCAGCCGGCCGTTGACCGCGGCCTTGATGCCCGAGGTGCCGCTCGCCTCCAGCGGCGCGACCGGGTTGTTCAGCCAGACGTCGCAGCCCGACACCAGCCAGCGCGCGAGCTGGATGTCGTAGTCCTCGAGGAACACGACGCGCCCGATGAACTCGGGCTGCAGCATCACCTGCTTGATCTCGCGCAGCACGGCCTGGCCGGGGTGGTCGGCCGGGTGGGCCTTGCCGGCGAACAGGAACACCACGGGCCGCGCTGGATCGTTGACGAGCTTCGCGAGGCGCTCGCGGTCGCGCAGGATCAGCGACGCGCGCTTGTAGGTGGCGAAGCGCCGGGCGAAGCCGATCGTCAGCACGTCGGGGCGCGCGGGGTCGAGCAGCCGCACGACCTGCCGCCACTGCGCGAGGCTCTGGCCCTTGCGGATGAACTCGCGCCGCAGCCGCTCGCGCACGCAGTGCAGCATGTCGGACTTCACCGTCTGCGCCGACTCCCAGTACGAGCGGTCGGGGACGCGCTCGACCGCGCGCCAGAAGCCCTCGTCGGACAGCCGCTCGCGCCACTCGGGGCCGGCGATCTCGTCGAAGAACTCGGACCACTTCTGGTGCAGGAAGGTCGGCACGTGCACGCCGTTGGTCACGTAGCCGACCGGGTTGTCGTCCGGGCGGACCTCGCCCCAGTGATCGGCGACGAGCCGCGAGGACACTGCGCCGTGCAGCCGGCTGACGCCGTTGACGTGGCGCGCGCCGTTGAGCGCGAGCCGCGTCATGTTGAACATGTGGTGGCTGGAGGGCGCGCGTCCGAGCGCGAGGAAGTCCTCGACCGGCAGGCCCAGCGCGGCGACGAACCACCCGAAGTGAGCGAGCATCAGCTCGTGGCTGAAGGCGTCGTGCCCCGCGGCCACCGGCGTGTGCGTGGTGAACGCGCACTGCGCAGCGACCACCTCCAGCGCCGCGTCGAAGCCGAGGCCGGCCTCGCGCTCCTCGCGCAGGCGCTCGAGCACGAGGAAGGCGGCGTGGCCCTCGTTCATGTGCCAGACGGCCGGCGCGAGCCCGATCGCCCGCAGCGCGCGCACGCCGCCGATGCCGAGCACGATCTCCTGGCGGATCCGCATCGTGTCGTCGCCGCCGTACAGGCGGTGGGTGATCTGGCTGTCGTCGGGCAGGTTGTCCGCGCAGTTCGTGTCGAGCAGCACCACGCGGATCCGGCCGACGCGGGCCTCCCACAGGCGCACCGTCACCTCGCGATCGGCCATCGGTACGCGCACGGCGATCCAGTCGCCGGCCGCGTCGCGCACCGGCTCGACGGGCAGGTCGCGCGGATCCTGCTCGCGATACTCGGCGTGCTGCACGCCGTCGCTGTCGACCAGCTGCGTGAAGTAACCCTGGCCGTACAGCAGGCCGACCGCGACGAAGTTCAGCCGCTCGTCGCTGGCCGCCTTGCAGTGATCGCCGGCCAGCACGCCGAGGCCGCCAGAGTAGATCGGGAAGCCGTGGTCGAAGCCGTACTCGGCGCAGAAATACGCGACCAGCGGCGCGTGCTCGATGGCCGGGGCGTTGACGTAGGCGTCGAACGCACCCAGCACCTCGCCGTAGCGCGCGAGATAGGCCGGGTCGGCCGCGGCGCGATCCAGCGCCGCCTGGTCGAGGCAGCGCAGCAGCAGCCGCGGGTTGCCGCGCACCTGGCCCCAGAGGGCGGGGTCGAGTTCCTCGAACAGCGCCCGGGTCGGACGATGCCAGCTGAAGAACAGGTTGGCCGCGAGCTCCGGCAGCCGCGCGAGGCGATCCGGGATGCGGGGAGAGATTTCGAGCGTAAGTGTCTGGCCCATGTAGGACCCGTCGATTGGGAGGCGAGCGGGCAGTCTAGCAGCGGCGGTCGGACGGGCCCGTGACGTCGATGCCGCAATTCGCCCAGGTCCTGTTTGACTCACAGTACTAGTTGGTCTACAGTACTGGCCCATGGACGATAGCTCCGCCAGGAAGTTCCAGAAGGAACTCAACTCCGGTCTCGTTTCGCTGGTACTGCTGGCCGTGCTGGCCGCCAGCCGCGAGGACCTCTACGGCTACGAGATCGCCAAGCGCCTGCAGCGCGCCAACGAGGGCGAGCCGCTGTTCAAGGAAGGCACGATCTACCCCGTGCTGCGCGCTCTCGCCGCAGCCGGCTGGCTCGACAGCCACGTCGTGCCCTCCGCCGCGGGGCCGCCGCGCCGCTACTACCGGATCACCGATGCCGGCCGCACCGCGCTCGCCGAGTGGCGCGGCGTCTGGCACCACACCCGCGATTTCGTCAACCGCTTCACCGACGCAGGCCAGCCATGACCCGACCCGCCCCGCGCTCCGTCGACGACTACCTCGCGCAGCTGCGCGCCGAACTTGCCGGCGAGGATCCGGCGCTGATCCAGGACGCCGCCTACGATGCCGAGGAATACCTGCGCGCCGAACTGGCCGCCCACCCCGGGCGCAGCGAGGCGGACACGCTCGAGCTGATCGCCAGCACCTATGGCGCGCCCGCCGAAGTCGCCGCCGCCTATCGCGACACCGAGGCGAAGGTGCGCGCCGCGTTCGCCACGCCCGACGCGCGGGGACAGCGGCCGCGCGCGGTCGATGCCCCGCCCCCCTCGGCGCTGCGCCGGGCGTTCGGCGTCTGGACGGACGTGCGCGCGTGGACCTCGCTGTTCTTCATGCTGCTGGCACTCGCCACCGGCATCGTCTACTTCACCTTCGCCGTCACCGGCCTGTCGCTGTCCGTCGGCCTGTCGATCCTGATCATCGGCCTGCCGTTCTTCCTGGCCTTCGTCGGCCTCGCGCGGGTGCTGTCGCTCGTCGAGGGGCGGCTGATCGAGGCGCTGACGGGCGAGCGCA
>JBIIDW010000154.1:0-5583 GCA_044238215.1 Steroidobacteraceae bacterium | reverse complement strand
GCGGCGCTGGACCGCGTTCCGCGAGCTCGGCGTGCAGGGGTTCACGAGCCCTGGGTTCTGGCACAGCCACGCCGCGCTCGATTATCCGGTCAGCATGGGCGGCTACCGGCACGCGACCGACCCGGAGCAGCCCATCGTGCTGCACCTGAGCCGCGCGGCCTGCAGCCCCGGGCTGCCGGCGCGCGAGCAGCACCGCGTAGGGCGTCGTGAGCTGCTCGCCACCCCGTTCGAGGCCATCGAGCGCGACCTGCGCGAGCAGCTGCGGCGAGTACTGGGGCCAGGGGGCTTCGACCCGGCTCGCGACATCCTCGGCATCACCGTCAACCGCTGGCCGCACGGCTACGCGTACCAGTACAACTCGCTCGACGACCCGTTCTGGCTCGCGGGTGCCGAGCCGCCCTGCGTGCGCGCTCGGCAGCGGCACGGACGTATCGCGATCGCCAATTCCGATTCGGCGGCCTATGCCTACACCGACGCGGCGATCGATCACGGACGCCGCGCCGTGCGCGAGCTGCTGGCCCTGGGCTAGGGGTCGCTAGCGGACCAGCCTCGCGATCGAGTCCAGATACTTCAGGAAGGCTTCCCGGCCTGCCTCGGTGAGCGTGACCGAGGTCAGCGGCTTGCGATCCCGGAAGCTCTTGTCGATGGCCACGTAGCCCGCTTCCTCGAGTTTGCGCAGGTGCACCGACAGGTTGCCGTCGGTGGCCTGCAGCTGCGCCTTCAGGGTGCCGAAGTCCGCGGCACCGGCGCCGACCAGGTAGGCCATGATGCCGAGCCGGATGCGCCCGTGGATCACGTCGTCGAGTTCGTTGACGTCGAATCCTTCCATGGCCTCAGCCCCCGGCCTCGGCGGGGCCCATGCCCAGCGCGGCGTCGCGCATCAGGCGATGGCCCGGCTGGACTGCGGTCAGCACCAGGGCGATGGCATAGACGATGTACTCGTGGCCGGTGCCGACGAGCAGCCCGAGCACCGGCACGGCGGTCAGCGCGATCATGGCGTTGACCCGCATCCAGCGCTGGCCGGTCACTGCGGCGGCGACGACCCAGCCGACGGCGTACAGACTGAGCACCTGCAGGCTGATGGAGTTCATCAGGAAGGCGTCGCCGCGGCGCCAGGCCATGGCCGCGACGCCGATCCAGAAGGCGAAGATCGCCCAGCCGATGCCAGTCCACACGGCGTTGATCGCGCGGTTGCTGTGGTTCTCCGCGCGGCCGCGGTCGCGGCGCAGCAGCACCGTCAGGTGCACGGCAAAGCCCACCGCCGCCACCAGCCAGGCCAGGGTGGCCAGCTTCGGGCTGAGGCCCAGCGTCTCGCGCAGCGGGAACCACTGGACGATGCTGGCCGCGGCGAACCAGCCGCCGCCGGCGACCAGGTAGGGGCCGGCCATCAGCGGGGCGTCCTGGCCGGCGGTAGCGAGGGTGCGCAGGTACGAGAGGTCGGCTGCTGCGGGGGCGGAATTTTCCTGGTTCATGGTCGGCTCCTGGTGGCTTGACGCGGCTAACTGGAGAGTACTTTATTCCGCAAAGTACATTGCGTCAATAGGCGAGCCGGGTTGATGCTCCCGCATCGTTCAGGGCGGTGAAAGGCGCAGGTCGAACCGCAGCCCGGCCACGAGCGCGTCGGGTCTTCCCGGGACGCTGCCGGGGTGCACGATGTACTGCAGATCCGGCTGCAGCGTCAGGCGCGGCGTGACCGGCAGCTTCCAGGTGACCTCCAGCACGGTCTCGCTGCGCAGCAGCCGCTGGTCGGCCGCCGCCGCGGCGACCAGCGCCGGGTCACCGTTGCGGGCATGTGCCAGCGCGATCCCGAACACCTCGCCCTCGCGGCCGAGGAAGCCGCCCTGCCACGCGATCGCCAGCTGCAGCACGTCGCGGAACGCATTGAAGCGCGGTGCGGCGCGCCCGATGCGGACCAGCGCCGTGGCTTGCCTGCCCGCGGCCAGCGGCCCGCCGATCGGCGTTTCGACGAACGCATAGGTGCCGGCGTTGCCGCGGCTGCGGCGCGGCGCCGCGTCCGGCGCCGCGGCGTCCGGGGGGACCGGGACGAATTCGTCGAAACGTGCTCCGTAGCGCCAGTGCCCGAGCACCCAGCGCCGGCCGCCGGCGTTGCGCTCGACCTCGACGACACCGAGCACGCCGTCGTCGCGCGACAGCCGGACGGCCGTGCGCTCCGGGTGATCCGGATCGCCCGGCACGCCGTCGAGCAGCGCGCCCTGGATGCGCCAGCGCTCGTCGAAACGCCACTGCCCGCGCAGCGCGAGCGAAGTCAGCGGGAAGACCGAGGGCCCCGCGAGACCCGACTGCGCGACGTCGACGCCGATGCCGAAGGTGGAGTTCAGGAACACGGCTCCGGTCTCCGTCGCGTCGAACTCGGTGTTGAGGTCGTAGAGGCCGAGCCGCAGGCTGCGCCCTGGATGCGCCGGCGCGTACTGCACCCAGGCTTCGTACAGGCGTAGCGCCTCGACCGTCTCGATGTTGCTGAGCAGGAAGCTGTCGCCGACCTTGCGCGAGATGGAGCCGCCGTTGTTCCAAAGCACGAGTGCCTGCGCGGACAGCCCCGGGACGCCGAGGCCGCGCTCGCCGTCCCACGACAGGATCAGGTCGAGGCTGTCGAGGTAGGCGCCGCCACGCTCGATGCCGCCGTCGAGGTTCTGCCAGAGGTCGCCGGCGTAGAGGGCCTCGATGCTCCACGGCGAGGCGGCTCGGCGTTCCGACTCGGCCTGATGCTGTGCCGGCGGAGTCCCGCCGACTGCCGCGCCTGCGGCGGCGGCCAGCAGCGGTGCCGCGAGATGCATCGCCCGGGAGACGGGCGCGGTCGCGCGGGAAAGTGGGACGGGCATGTCGGATGATGCTCCTGAGGTCGGTCCGCGGCGCCGGTCACGACCCAGGTCGCCTGGCAGCTCTGCACGATTATCTCACCACGGGCGACAGTGGTTCGATCGTCGGGGAGTCGGCGGCTAGTGCCCAAAGCCCTGCGCCATCGCTTAATCTTTGTCCCTGCGCCTGGCACGGCGCTCCGGAGAGCAGACGAATGACAGTCGACAGGCCGAATCGAGCATCCCGACGGTCCGTTCTGGTGACGGGCGCCGCGCTTGCGGTGACTGCAGTGGCCCCGCCGGGCTTCGCGGTGTCGTTGACCGGGCCACGCCGTGGCGCCCCTCGCGGGCCGGTCGCGCCGGTGCGACCCCACACGATCACGCAGCACGGGCAGACGCGCGTCGACAACTACCACTGGCTGCGCGACCCGAACTGGCGGAGCGTGATCGACGACCCGTCCACGCTCGCCACCGAAATCCGCAGCCACCTCGAGGCGGAGAACGCCTACACGAAGCAGGTGCTGCTCGACCCGACCGCGGCCCTGCGCGAGACCCTGTTCGAGGAACTGAAGGGCAAGCTCAAGCAGGACGACTCGACCGTGCCGGCGCGCGACGGGGCCTTTGCGTATGCGATCCGCTTTCGCACCGGCGGCCAGTACCCGATCCTCTACCGCCTCGCCGTGGACCCGGCGAAGGGGGAGGCGGGCGGCGGGGAGCAGATCCTGATCGACGGCGACCGCGAGTCGCAGGGCGAGAAGTTCTGGCGGCTGCAGGACTGGCAGCACAGCCCCGACCACAAGACCATCGCCTACTTCGTCGACCTCGAGGGCGGCAACAAGGTCACGCTGCGCTTCCGCGACGCCGCGACCGGAGTCGATCTTCCCGACCGGATCGAGGGGGCGTCGGCGGGACTCGTCTGGGCTCAGGACTCGCGCACCTGCTTCTACACGCTGCTCGACCCGAGCTTCCGCCCGACCCGCGTCATGCGCCACGTGCTCGGCACCGATCCGAAGCAGGACGTGCTCGTTTTCGAGGACAAGGACCCTGCCTTCACGCTCGGCCTGTACAAGACCTCGTCCAGCGCCTACATGATGATCTACCGGCACGAGAGCGAGAGCTCGGACGTGCTGTTCGTTCCCCTCGCCACGCCGAACGCCACGCCGGAGCGGTTCACGGAGTATCGGGCCGGCGTGGTCTACCAGCCGGAGCACCACGAGGATCATTTCTACGTCCTCACCAACGCCGACGGCGCGCGCGACTTCAAGGTCGTGCGCACGCCGGTGACGGGCACCGGCTCGCGCAACTGGCGTGATTTCGTGCCGCACGAGCCGGGGCGCTTCGTCGAGGCGATGGAGCTCTTCAAGGGCCACATGGTGATGAGGCAGACGGTCGACGCGCTGCCGCGGATCGTCGTGCGCGACATGGCCAGCGGCACCGATCACGCGATCGCCGTCGACGAGGAGGCCTACGATCTCGGCGTGTTGCGCGGCTTCGAGTGGGACACGCGCACGCTGCGCTACACCTACAACTCGCCCTCGACGCCGACCGAGACCTGGGACTACGACCTTGCGGCGCGGACCCGCGTGCTGAGGAAGACGCAGGAGATTCCCTCCGGCCACGACAAGTCGGCCTACGTGGTCAGGCGCATCGTGGCGGTGGCCGACGACGGCGCGCGGATCCCGCTGACGATCCTGCACCGCAAGTCCACTCCGCTCGACGGCAGCGCACCGGCACTGCTCTACGGCTACGGGTCCTACGGATTATCGATGCCGGCCAGCTTCTCCACGGCTCGGCTGCCGCTGGTCGATCGCGGCGTCGTCTACTGCATCGCGCACGTGCGCGGCGGGCAGGAGCGGGGCCGCCAATGGTATTTCGACGGCAAGCTGATGAAGAAGCAGAACACCTTCACCGATTTCGCGCGCGCGGCCGAGGCGCTGGTGAAGCAGAAGTTCGCGGCCCCGGGCCGGATCGTCATCGAGGGGCGCTCGGCCGGCGGGCTGCTGGTCGGCGCGGTGATGAACCAGCGGCCCGAACTGTTTGCGGGCGTGATTGGCGGCGTCGCCTTCGTCGACGTGATCAACACGATCAGCGACGCCGAGTTGCCGCTGACGCCGCCCGAGTGGACGGAATGGGGCAACCCGATCACGGACAAGGCCGCCTTCGAGTACATGATGGCGTACAGCCCCTACGACAACGTGGCGGACCGGCCGTATCCGCCGCTGCTCGCGCAGACCGCACTGTCCGACAGCCAGGTGACCTACTGGGAGCCGGCGAAGTGGGTGGCGCGCCTGCGCGCCACGGCACCGGACGCCGGGCCGTTCCTGCTGCACGTGAACATGGACGCCGGCCACGGCGGCGCCTCGGGGCGGTTCGACCGGCTCAAGGAGGTCGCCGAGAGCCACGCCTTCGCGCTATGGTGCCTGCGGGCTTGAGGTGCCCCCGCAGACTTCGAGGAGTGCTTTCGACATGAAGAATCCGAACCCCGGTAGTGCATTGCGCGGAGCGTGGATCCTGCTGGCTTCGTTGCTGGCCGCGGCGCTGGCGCTGCCGGCCGTGGCGCAGCAGCCGGACCAGGAAGGTTCGAAGGACCATCCGTCGTTCTCGCGCATGCCCGGGTTCTTCATTACCGACTACCAGTACCAGGAGTTTTCGTCTTTCGAGCTCAAACTCGACCCGCCGCGCAGCGTCGAGGGCCAGTACTGGAGCATTTCCTACGAGCTGCAGGAGGGCATGCGGATGCCGGGTCCGCTGCAGATCGCGCGCAACT
>JBIIDW010000153.1:0-5604 GCA_044238215.1 Steroidobacteraceae bacterium | reverse complement strand
CCCCTCGCCCGCAGCCACGGCATCGCGGCCGCCGCGATCCACCACTCGCACCACTTCGGCCAGGTCGGCGCCCACGCCGAACGCCTCGCGCAGGCCGGGCTCGTCGCACTGGTGTTCGGCAACACACCGAAGGCCATGGCCTTCTGGGGCGCCGCGCGGCCGACGCTCGGCACGAACCCGCTGGCGTTCGCCGCGCCGTGGCCGTCGGGCCCCGCCCCGCTCGTGATCGACCTCGCCCTGTCGGTGACCGCGCGCGGCAAGATCCTCGCCGCGCAACGCGCCGGGCGCAGCATTCCCACCGGTTGGGCGGTGGACCGGGATGGCCAGCCCACGACCGATCCCGCCGCCGCTCTCGCCGGCACGCTGCTGCCGATCGGCGGCGCGAAGGGCGCGGCACTGGCGCTGATGGTGGAGGTCCTCGGCGCCGCGCTGACTGGCGGCGCGTTCGGCTGGGAAGCCAGCTCCTTCCTCGACGCCGCCGGACCGCCGCCGCGCGTCGGCCACCTGCTGCTGGCGATCGATCCGGGGCCGACTTCCGGCGGCAGTTTCGGCGCACGCATGGCCGAGCTGGCCGCCGCCTTCGCCGCCGAACCCGTGGCGCGCGTGCCCGGCACCCGCCGCCTCGAGAACCGCGCGCGCGCCGCCCGCGAGGGCCTGGCCATCGATGCGGCCCTTCACGCCGAGATCCGCGCGCTGATCGACCAGCCGGCCTGAGCGCGCGGGTCGGCTACCGACCCGAGGTCACCCCATGGCAGAGATCGTCATCAGTGAATTCATGGACGAGCAGGTGCTGCGGCGCGCGTTCGCCGGCCGCGACGTCCTGTACGACCCGGGACTCGTCGACCGCCCCGCGGAGCTGGCGCAGGCGCTCGCCGACGCGCGCGCGCTCGTCGTCCGCAACCGCACCCAGGTGCGCGGCGCGCTGCTCGACGCGGCGCCGCGGCTGCAGGTGGTCGGCCGCCTCGGCGTCGGGCTCGACAACATCGATCTCGTGGCCTGCCGCGCGCGTGGCATCGCGGTGCACCCCGCGAGCGGCGCCAACGACGTCTCGGTCGCCGAGTACGTGATCACGGCCACGCTGCTGCTGCTGCGCCGCGCGTGGTTCGCCTCGGCGAGCGTCATCGCCGGCGAGTGGCCGAGGATGAGCACGATCGGCCGCGAGGCCGCGGGTCGCGCGCTGGGTCTCGTCGGTTTCGGCGCGATCGCCCGCGAGACGGCGCGCCGCGCCCATGGGCTCGGCATGCGCGTCGTCGCCTTCGACCCGCTGCTGGCGCCGACCGACGCAGCCTGGGGCATGGCCGAGCGCACCGACCTCGACGGGCTGCTCGCGGCCGCCGACGTCGTCAGCCTGCACGTGCCGCTGACCGCAGATACGCGCCGGATGCTCGGCGCCGAGCAGTTCGCGCGCATGAGGCCCGGGGCGATCGTCATCAACGCCGCGCGTGGCGGCGTGCTCGACGAAGCCGCGCTCGCCGCGGCGCTCCGCTCGGGCCATCTGGGCGGCGCGGCGCTCGACGTCTTCGAGCGCGAGCCGCTGGACGCGGCCGCGGCCCGCGTCTTCGACGGCGTTCCCAACCTTATCCTGACGCCGCACATCGCCGGCGTCACCGAGGAGTCGAATGTCCGGGTCAGCGACGTCACGGCCGCCGCGGTGCTCCGCTCCCTCGGCTGATGCCGCCGTGCCCGTCGACCTCCTCGTCGTCGGCGGTGGGATCAACGGCGCAGGCATCGCGCGCGACGCGGCGGGCCGCGGGCTCTCGGTGGTGCTGTGCGAGCAGCACGATCTCGCCGCGCACACGTCCTCGGCGAGCACCAAGCTGATCCACGGCGGTCTGCGCTACCTGGAGTTCATGCAGTTCGGCCTCGTGCGCAAGGCGCTGCGCGAGCGCGAGGTGCTGCTCGGCAGCGCGCCGCACATCATGTGGCCGCTGCGCTTCGTGCTGCCGCACGACGCGCACCTGCGCCCGGCGTGGATGATCCGCGCCGGCCTGTTCCTCTACGACCATCTGGCACGCCGCCGCTGGCTGGAGGGCTCGCGCGCTGTCGACCTGCGGCACCACCCGGCCGGCGAACCCCTCGACCCGCGCTTCAGCCGCGGCTTCGTCTACTCCGACGGCTGGGTCGACGATGCGCGCCTCGTGGTGCTGAACGCGCTCGACGCCCACGAGCGCGGCGCACGGATCCTGACGCGCACGGGCTGCGTCTCGCTCGATCCCGAGGGCCGGCTGTGGCGCGCCACGCTGCGCGACGCCGCCGGACGCGAAAGCACGCTGCACGCCCGCGCGGTCGTCAATGCGGCCGGGCCCTGGGCCGCCCGCTTCCTCGCCGGAGCCGGTCACGCCCAGGCCGTGCACGGGCTGCGGCTGGTCAAGGGCAGCCACATCATCGTGCCGCGCCTGTTCGACCACGACCACGCCTACATCTTCCAGGCGGAGGACCGCCGGATCGTGTTCGCGATTCCGTACGAGCAGCGCTTCACGCTGGTGGGCACCACCGACGTCGACCATCCCGGCGCGCCGGGCGACGTGCGGATCGACGACGCCGAGGTCGAGTACCTCTGCGAACTCGTGAACCGCTACTTCCGCCGGTCGATCGCGCCCCGCGACGTGGTCGCCTCGTACGCCGGCCTGCGGCCGCTGCTCGAGGACGAGTCGGCCGACGCGCGCGCCGTGACGCGTGACTACACGCTCGAGCGGGCGTCTTCCGCGGCGCCGCTGCTCACCGTGTTCGGCGGCAAGATCACCACGTTCCGCGTGCTCGCGGAGGAGGCGCTGGCGCGCCTCGCGGACGCGCTGCCGGCGCACGGCGGCCCGTGGACGGCACATGCGTCGCTGCCCGGTGGCGACTTCGCGCGGCAGGGCTTCGCGGAGTTCTCGCTCGACCTGCAGCGGCGCCACCCCGCGCTGCCCGCCACACTGCTGGCGCGGCTGGGCCGCGCCTACGGTACGCGCGCCCACCGACTGCTCGACGGCGTGCGCGTCTTCGCCGACCTCGGGCCCGAGATCGCGCCCGGTCTGCACGAGCGTGAGCTCGATTACCTGCGGCGTGTGGAGTGGGCGCGCAGCGCGGAAGACGTGCTGTGGCGGCGCAGCAAGCTCGGCCTGCACGTCGACGCGGCGGCGGCGGCCCGTGTGCAGGCGTGGTTCGACCGGTTCGATCGGGAGGAGGCACCATGACGCGCTACGTTCTGGCAATCGACCAGGGCACCACCAGTTCGCGGGCCGTGCTGTTCGATCGCGCGGGGACGCCCGTCGCGATGGCGCAGCGCGAGTTCACGCAGCACTTCCCGCAACCCGGCTGGGTCGAGCACGACGCGACGGAGATCTGGGAGAGCCAGTGGGCGACGCTGGTCGAGGTGCTGCGGAGGGCGTCCGCGACGCCGCGCGACGTGGCCGCGATCGGCATCGCCAACCAGCGCGAGACCACGGTGCTCTGGGATCGCCACAGCGGTGAGCCGGTAGCGCGGGCGATCGTCTGGCAGGATCGCCGCACGGCCGATCTCTGCGAGCAGCTCAAGGCCGCGGGCCACGAGGCCGAGGTGAGCGCCCGCACCGGCCTCGTGCTGGATCCCTACTTCTCGGGAACCAAGCTCGCCTGGCTGCTCGACAACGTGCCGGGCGCGCGCGAGCGGGCGGAGCGGGGCGAGCTGTGCTTCGGCACGGTCGACAGCTGGCTCGCCTTCAGGCTCACGGCGGGCCGCGAGCACGTCATCGACCTGACCAACGCCAGCCGCACCCTGCTGCTCGACCTGCGCACGGGTGACTGGGACCCGTGGATGCTGGAGCTGCTGCGCATCCCGCGCGCGTGCCTGCCGGCGATCCGCGACAGTTCCGGCGACCAGGGCGCACGCGCGGTGCTGGACGACGTCGCGGTGCCGCTGGCGGGCATGGCGGGCGACCAGCAGGCCGCGCTGCACGGCCAGGCGTGCTTCACGGCGGGCATGGCCAAGAACACCTACGGCACCGGCTGCTTCCTGCTGATGCACACGGGCGGGCAGGCCCTGCCGTCGCGCCACAAGCTGCTCACCACGCTGGCCTGTGGCGGGCGCGACGCCATGCAGTACGCGCTCGAGGGCAGCGTGTTCGTCGGCGGCGCGGTGGTGCAGTGGCTGCGTGACGGCCTGGGGCTGATCCGCGACTCCGCCGACGTCGAGGCACTTGCGCGCAGCGTCCCTGACCACGGCGGCGTCTACGTCGTCCCGGCGTTCACGGGACTCGGCAGCCCGCACTGGGATCCCTACGCGCGCGGCACCATCGTCGGCCTGACGCGCGGCACCGCGCGCGGCCACCTGGCGCGCGCCGCGCTCGAATCCATCGCCTTCCAGAGCGCTGAGCTGCTCGACGCCATGCAGGCCGACGCCGGCGAGCCGCTGCGCGAGCTGCGCGTGGACGGCGGCGCTTCGCGAAACGACTTCCTGATGCAGTTCCAGGCCGACCTGCTCGGCGTGCCGGTCGTCCGCCCGCGCGTGACCGAGACCACGTCGCTCGGCGCCGCCTACCTCGCCGGCCTCGGCGTCGGGTTCTGGGCGTCGCACGAGGAGCTCGCGGCGCAGTGGCGGGTCGACCGCGTCTTCGAGCCGGCGCTCGGTCGCGACGAGGCGAGGGCGCGGATGCAGGAGTGGTCGCGCGCGGTGCAGCGCTCGCGGGGTTGGGGAGGCGCGTGAACCACCTGCGCGCGGTGGTGCCCGGTCTGGTGCTGGCCGCCGCGCTCGCGCTGGCGGGCCACGTGCTCGCGCCGCTGCTGGGCACCGTGCTGCCCGGCGCGCACCGGTCGCCGGTCTCGGGCGTGACGCTCGCCATCCTGCTCGGCCTGCTGCTGGCGAACGTCCTCGTGCTGCCGGCCGTCGTGGCGGATGGGGCGCGCTTCGCCGTGACCCACGTGCTGCGTGCCGGCATCGTGCTGCTGGGGTTCCGCCTGTCCTTTGCCGATGCGGCGGGCATCGGCGCCGTGGGTCTTCCCGTCGTACTGCTCACCGTCACGGTCACGCTGGTGTTCGCGGTGTGGCTCGGCGGCAGGCTTGGCATCCCCGCCCGGCTCGCGACGCTGATCGGCGTCGGCACGAGCATCTGCGGCGCGACCGCCATCGTCGCCACGTCGCCGACGATCGGTGCCCGCAACGCCGAGACGGGCTACGCGGTCGCCTGCATCGTCCTGTGCGGGCTCGCCGGCATGCTTGCCTACCCGCTGCTCGCGCACTGGCTGGTCGACGGTCACCCGCTGCGCACGGGCCTGTTCCTCGGCGCCGCGATCCCGGACACCGCGCAGGTGATCGGCGCCGGCATGGCGTATCGCGAATACTTCGGCGACGCGCGGCCCCTCGAGGCGGCCACCGTCACCAAGATGCTGCGCAACCTGCTGATGATCGTCGTGATCCCGCTGCTGGCGATCCGGTTTCGCCGCGTAGACGCCGACGGCGACGGACGCGCGCGCGCGCCGCGCTGGCACGAACTGGTGCCGCTGTTCGTGCTGGGCTTCGCGGCGACCAGCCTGCTGCGCAGCCTGGGCGACGCTGGTGCCGGGCCGTTCTCGGCGCTGGAGCCGCGGGACTGGCAGCGGTTCATCGAGGGCGCTCGCGCCGCGGCGGATTTCCTGCTGGCGACGGCG
>JBIIDW010000152.1:0-5610 GCA_044238215.1 Steroidobacteraceae bacterium | reverse complement strand
TCGAGCAGCGGCGGCGCCGGCGCGGGCGCCCCGGTGGCGGCGGCGAAGTCCCGCAGGGCCCAGATCGCGCTGACCACGCCGTCCTCGTGGAATCCGTAGCGCCAGTAGGCGCCGCAGTAGTAGGTGCGCCGCGTTCCGCTGACCTCTGCGCGCCGCGCCTGCGCGGCGACGGCCGCCGGCGTGTAGACCGGGTGATGGTAGGTGTACCTGCCCAGGATCGTGGCCGGCGCGATGTCGTCCTCGCGGTTGAGCGTGACCAGGAAGCGGCGCGGCGAATCGATCGACTGCAGCACGTTCATGTCGTAGGTCAGCGCGACGCGCTCGCGCGGCGGATCGAGCAGGTGGTAGTTCCACGCGGCGCGGGCGAGCTCCCGCCGCGGGAGCACCGAGGAGTCCGTGTGCAGCACGGCGTGGTTCTCCTGGTACGGAAACGCGCCCAGCACCTCGCGCTCAGCCGGCGAGGGATCCTCCAGCATGGCCAGCGCCTGGTCGCTGTGGCAGGCGAGGAACACGTGGTCGACCCGCAGCTCGTCGCCGGCGGCGGTACGCAGCGTGACGCCGGTCTCGTCGCGCCGGATCTGCCGGACCGGTGCGTGCAGGCGGATGCGTCCGGCCGCCTCCAGGGGCGCCATCAGCTTGCGCGCGTACTCGCGCGAGCCGCCGCGCACGGTGCGCCACACAGGCCGGTCGTCGACGTTGAGAAAGCCGTGCCGGTCGAAGAAGTCGACGAAGAATCGCGCCGGGAAGGACAGCATGGCGTGGTCGGTGGCGGACCAGATCGCGCGCCCCATCGGCACGACGTAGCGGTCGACGAAGGCCTGCGAGTAGCCGCCGTCGCGCAGGTAGTCCGACAGCGTCAGGCCGTCGTCGGGCTTGTCGAGCAGGGCGCGGGAACTCGCGTTGAAGCGCAGGATGTCGGCGATCATCCGCAGGAACGACGGGCGGAGCAGGTTGCGGCGCTGCGCGAACAGCGCGTTGACCGAGGTGCCGTTGTACTCGAGGCCGGTGCGCTCGCAGCGCAGCGAGAAGCTCATGTCCGACCATTGCCACGCGGCGCCCAGTTCGTCGAGCAGCGCGATGAAGTTCGGGTAGGTCCAGTCGTTGAAGACGATGAAACCGGTGTCGATCGCGTAGTCGCGGCCGTCGAGGCGCACGTCGACCGTGGCGGTGTGTCCGCCGTAGTAGCCGTTGGCCTCCAGCGCCACGACCTCGTGGCCGGCGTCGTGCAGCCTGCGGGCCACGGTCATGCCGGCGATGCCGGTGCCGACGACGGCGATGCGGGTCATGGGGCCGGCTGCGCGGGGCTGCGGGGCGACCGGGCCGTGCCGCGCTCAGCGCAGCGGACGGATCCGGCGCGGCGAGTGGTCGCGCGCCGACACCGGGACCGGCTTGAGGTCCCAGATGATGCCGAGCCAGGACATCAGCTTCAGCAGGTAATAGGTGACGTCGATCTCCCACCAGTAGAAACCCTGGCGCGCCGAACTCGGGAAGTGGTGGTGGTTGTTGTGCCAGCCCTCGCCGAGCGTGAGCAGGGCCAGGAACCAGTTGTTGCGGCTGGCGTCGCCGGTGCGGTAGCGCTGCCGGCCGAACACGTGCGACAGCGAGTTGATCGTGTAGGTGCCGTGGTAGCAGGCCACGGTCGAGACGAAGAAGCCCCAGACGAGCATCTGCCAGCCGTTGGTGCCCAGCGAGGGCGCGAGGTTTTCGAGCAGCACGCCGAGGCCGAACATGCCGACCGCCAGCGCCACCGGCACGAGGATGTCGAACCGGTCGAGCCAGCGGAGTTCCGGGAACTGCAGGAGGTCCCGCACCCGCCGCAGGTCCGGGGTGAAACCGCGGGTGGTCAGGAACCAGCCCATGTGGGATTTCAGGAAGCCGTGCTGGACCGGCGAGTGCGCGTCCTCGGGCCGATCGGAGTGCGCGTGGTGGTGCCGGTGGTGGGCTGCCCACCAGATGGGTCCGCGCTGCACGGCGGAGGCGCCGAGCAGGCCGAAGATGAACTGGCCGACGCGGGACGTCTTGAAGGAGCGGTGGGAGAAGTAACGGTGGTAGAAGCCGGTGATCGCGAACATGCGCACGAGGTAGCCGACCACGGCCACGGCGACCGCGACCGGACTCCAGCCGACCACGAACACCAGCAGGCAGGTCGCGTGCATGCCGATGAACGGCAGGATGCGGGCCCACTCGACCCTGTCTTCGCCGACCTGGGGCGCGGCGTCGGTGGTAACGGGGCCGGTGTCGAACCAGCGCAGGAAGGCGCGGCCGAACCGGAGCAGGGCGTTGGCAGGCGTGTCGACGGGCGCGGACGGCATCAATGACCTCGGACTCTGCGGCGGTAACGCCTTGATTCAGAACAAGTTGAGGCGGCCCCCTCGCCCAACGTGACCTACCTTGCCAAAGGCGAGCGGCAATGTAAATCCGCCCGCCCGGCGCCGCCGCTGGATGGCGAAGACGCCGCCGCCGGAGGATCCGCGGGGATCCGCCGGCGGCGGGGGCCAGTCCTGGGTGCGGGCCGTGGGCCGGCCCGCAACAGGGGGTCAGGCGAGGCCGTTGGCCCGGCGCAGCGCGTCGATGCGCTCATCGAGCGGCGGGTGGCTCATGAACAGCTTCTTCAGGCCGGTCGGCGTGCCGGAGTTGATGCCGAAGGCCGCCATCTTCTCGGGCAGCGGCGCCGGATCGTGGGCCCGCTTGAGCGCCTCGAGCGCGCCGATCATGTTGCGGGCACCCGCGAGACGCGCACCCGCGACGTCGGCGCGGAACTCGCGCTGGCGCGAGAACCACATGACGATGACGCTGGCCAGGATGCCGAAGACGATCTCCAGCACCATCACGGTGACGAAGTAGCCGACGCCGCGGCCTTCCTCGTTCTTGAAGACCGCCTTGTCGATGAAGCCGCCGACGACGCGTGCCAGGAAGATGACGAAGGTGTTCACCACGCCCTGGATGAGCGTCAGCGTGACCATGTCGCCGTTGGCGACGTGGCCGACCTCGTGGCCGAGCACGGCCTCGACTTCCTCACGGCGCATGCGCTGCAGCAGCCCGGTGCTGACCGCGACCAGCGCGGCGTTGCGGTTGGCACCCGTGGCGAATGCGTTCGGATCGGGGGAGTCGAAGATGCCGACTTCCGGCATGCCGATGCCGGCCTGGTTGGCCTGTGCGCGGACGGTGTCGACCAGCCACTGCTCGGTCGCGTTCTGGGGCTGGTCGATCACGCGGACGCCCATCATCCGCTTGGCGCTCCACTTCGACATCAGCAGCGAGATGATCGCGCCGCCGAAGCCGAACAGCGCCGCGAAGGCGAGCAGGCCGGTGAGGCTGCCACCCTGGGCAGACATGTACTGGTCGATGCCGAGGAGGCGTGCCACGACCGAGAGCACGAGGACCACGGCCAGGTTGGTGGCGAGGAACAGGAAGATGCGCTTCATGGCAGTCAATTGCTCCGGGTTGGAAGGGGCCAGGTTCCGTTTGGCCCACGGCCATCAATATAGTGGCAGCCGGCGCCGAATCAAGGCCGGCGGCCCCGGGAACCCGGCCCGCAGGAGCCCTCAGGCGGCCTGGCTGGCCGCGGCGAGCTTCAGCACGCCCAGGTAGAGGCTGTCGGCGCCCAGGTCGAACTCGAGCGCCGCGCGGCCACCGGGCCCGGAGACCTCCAGCTGGTAACGGCCGCTGCCCGGTTCCAGCCGGTCGATCTTGAACTCCCCGAAGGTGTCGGTGGTGGCCCGGCCGAGCTCACGACCGCCCTGGCGCAGCACGACCTGCGCTCCCGACGCGCATTCCTCGACGCCGCCGACGTCGGCAACGACCGTGCCGCCGACGAAACAGTGGGTGATCAGGTGCAGGTTGCGGTAATAGACCCGCGGCTGCGTGCCGAGTTCAGGCTTCAGCACCTCGAGGCCTTCGGAGGCCTTGATGCGCTGCATCTCGGCGTCCTCGACCTTGACCGAGCGGAAGGCGTCGGTCGGGCAGCACTGCTCGGCGCGGGTCTTCGTCCAGCCCTGGTCGAGCAGGTGCGCGTCGAAGATCCAGTGCTGGGGCAGCTGCTTCTCCTCGTTCCACGACACGGCGCCGTAGGGGCAGGCGTCGACGATCTGCCGCTGGCCCTTCGCCTTTTCCGGGTCGATGATCACGATGCCGTCGTCGCGCTTGCGTACCGCGCCGTCACGCGCGGCCTTCATGCACGGGGCGTCGTCGCAGTGGTTGCACATCACCGGCAGGAAATGCGCCTCCACCAGCGGATAGGTGCCGCGCTCCTTGCGCTGGATGTCGAGCCAGTTGTGGCCCTGCGCGGGCTGCGCTGCCGCGTAGCCCGGAAAGTCGTTCCCGGCGTGTTCGTCCTTCACCGCGATGAAGCACGCGCGGCAGTTGTCACAGCGGTCGACGTCGACGATCAGGTTCCATTTCGCGGCCATCAGGCGATCTCCGCAACGGGCTGCCAGGTATCCACGCCGGTCCACTTCTCCACCTGGATCAGGGTGGTGTTGGGCCGGATGCCGTGGGTCTTCTTCGCAATCGCTTTGCTCGGGTTCAGCATGTTGATGCAGCCCCCGAGGTCGGTGGACCTGCCGGGCTCGCCGGCGGGCCGGTACTCGGCCGAGGCGGTCGATGCCGAGATCACGCCGGGGCGCAGGCGGTCGGTGACCTGCGCGGCGCAGACCACCGAGCCGCGGTGGTTCCACAGGCGGATCAGGTCGTCGTCGCGGATGCCACGCGCCTCAGCGTCGTGGCGGTTGATCCGCGCCACCAGGTAGTAGTGGCCGTCCTTGAGCACGCGATGCTCGCGGATGTCGCGCACGCTGCAGCCCTCGTCGTCACCCATCAGGTGGAAGGGGTAGCGCGAGTGCGGCGACAGCAGCTGCAGCGGAAACTCGGCGAGCTGCGGCTCGCGCCGGCCGTCTTCGTAGACGGGCATGTACTGGTTCAGGGGCGGGCGGTCCGGATCGTCGATCCGCTTCAGCGTGCTGGCGACGAACTCGAACTTGCCCGACGGTGTCTGCAGGCCCTTGCCGAAGCCGGCGACGTAATCGGAGGGCAGGGGGTAGGGCTCGGGCGTGTCCTTCCTGCGGCCCTCGTAGAACCAGCGGTTGGCCGTGGGGGCCCGGGCCGTTTCGGGGTCGGGCGGCACGACGTAGTAGCCCTTCTTCAGGAACTGCCGCCAGCTGATGCGCTTGGCCATGTCGGAGGAGTCGAACACGCGCTTGCACCAGTCGTACTCCGAGGTCCCGCCCTCCGAGTAGACGGAACCCAGGTCGAGCTTCTCGGCGATGGCGAGGAAGATGTCGTAGTCGGACTTCGATTCGCCGAGCGGCTCGATCGCCTTGTGCTGCAGTGCGATCACGCGGTGGTTGTTCATCGAGTACATGTGGTGCACGTAGCCGGCGCCGACGTTGTACCACTCGCCGATGTCCCAGCGTTCGAAGACGGTGCAGGCCGGCAGGATCACGTCGGCGAAGGGCGTCTCGCCCTCCCACCACACCGACTGGTTGACGACGAACTTCAGGCTCTCGTGCTGGTACGCCTTGATCCAGCGGTTCGAGCCGACCTGCGTGCCGAGGGACGAACTGCCGTACTTGTAGAGCATCTCGACCCGGACGTGACCGGGCGAGGGGTAGC
>JBIIDW010000151.1:0-5627 GCA_044238215.1 Steroidobacteraceae bacterium | reverse complement strand
GAGGACCGCCCCCATGAACGAGCAGGCAGGCGCCGACTACGGCCCGCGCGCCCGGATCGGCGTCGCCACGCCACAGGCCAACCCGACGGTGGAACCCGAACTGCGGGCGCTGGTGCCGCCGGCCGTGGGCGTCTACGCGACCCGGCTCGTGCACGCGGCAGAGCGTGTCGAGGATCGCCTCGACCACTACGTCCGGCACATGCCGGAGGCCATCGCCAGCTTCGGCGTGATGCGCCTGGCGGCCTTCGGCTTCGGCTGCACCGGGTCCTCGTACCGCGCCGGCCCGGCACTCGAGGACAGCCTCGCCGCGGAAGCCTCGGCGGCGACCGGAGGCCTGCCGGTGGTGACGGCGGCGCAGGCGATCCGCCGCGCGCTGGGGGCGCTGGGGCTGCGCCGGATCGCGCTGGTCTCACCCTACCCTGAAGGCCTGTCGGAGGCCGGCTACCGCTACTGGGCCGACTGCGGCATCGAGCTCGTCGCCCGGCTGCGGGTCGAGCCCTCGCTGTCCGACACGCACCGCATCTACGAACTGACCAGCGACGACGCGCTGGACGCGCTGCGCCGCATCGACCGCAGCGGCGCCGACGCACTGCTCGCCACCGGCACCGGGATGCCGACGCTGCGTGCCCTGCGCTCGTTGCGCGCCGAGCTGCCGCTGCCGGTACTGTCGTCGAACCTCTGCCTCGCCTGGGCACTGACCGGCGAAGCGGCCCCGGAACTCGCACCGGCCTCGCCGGTCGGACTGCTGCCCCCCTGACCTGCCACGCCGACGGAGACGATCATGCAAGGACGCATCGACCGCAGACAGGCCTTCAGGCTCGCGCTGGCCGCGGGCACCCTCGTGCTCGCCGGTCGCGGCGCAGGCGCGGCGACCACGAACGGCGCGGCGCCCGGAGGACTGCTGCGCAAGCCGATCCCCTCGAGCGGCGAGCTGCTGCCCGTCATCGGCCTGGGCACCAACAACTACAGCCCGACGACGCCGGAGGAGCGCGCCTCGCGCAAGGCCGTGCTCGAGCGCCTGACTGCGAGCGGCGCGAGCGTCATCGACACGGCGCCCGCCTATCGCGCCTCGGAAGCGACGATCGGCGAGCTTCTGGAGGAGATCGGCAACCGCGGCAAGGCGTTCATCGCCACCAAGGTCACGGCGCAGGGCGGCACCCGCGAGGAAGGCGTGGCGATGCTGGAAGAATCGCGTCGCCGACTGCGCACCGAGCGGCTCGATCTGGTGCAGGTGCACAACCTCGTCGGCACCGGGATCCTGCTCCCGCTGCTGCGCGAGCAGGTCGCCGAGAAGCGCATCCGCTACGTCGGCGTCACGACTTCGCGCGCCCCGCAGTACCCGGAGCTGCTGGCGCTGATGCGCAGCGAGCGCCTCGATTTCGTGCAGCTCGACTATTCGCTCGGCAACCGGCTGGCCGCCGCGGAACTGCTGCCGCTGGCGCAGGAGCGCGGCATCGCGGTGCTCGTCAACCTGCCCTTCGGCGGACGCCGCGACGGCAACCTGTTCTCGAAGGTCAAGGGCCGGCCGCTGCCGGACTGGGCTGCGACGATCGGCGCGTCGAGCTGGGCGCAGGTGTTCCTCAAGTACGTCGTGTCGCACCCGGCCGTGACCTGCGCGATCCCGGGCATGACCCGCGTGGCCAACCTCGAGGACAACCTCGGTGCGGCGCGCGGCGCGCTGCCGGACGCGACGCTGCGCGCCCGGATGGAACGCTGGTGGGACGAGAACGCGGCCTGACGCCGTGGACTCGCTGAGCCAGTTCGCGCTCGGCGCGGGCATCGGCGTCGCCGTGCTCGGCCGGCGCACGCCGGTCTGGAAGGCTGCGCTGTGGGGCGGAATCTGCGGCACGGTGCCGGACCTCGACGCGCTGGTCGACCACGGCGACCCGCTCCGCAACATGACCTTCCATCGCGCCGAGAGCCATTCGCTGCTCTACCTGACGCTGCTGTCGGCGCCACTGGCGTGGCTCGGCGCACGCCTCGCGGGGTCGCCGGAGGCCTGGCGGCGCTGGTGGCTCGCGACCTGGCTCGCGCTTTTCACCCACCCGCTGCTCGACAACATGACCGTCTACGGCACGCAGCTGCTGCTGCCGTTCACGGACCACCCGTTCGGCATCGGCAGCGTGTTCATCATCGACCCGCTCTACACCCTGCCGCTGCTGCTTGGCCTGCTCGCCACGGGCATCGATCGTCGGGCCGGCGCGCGCCTGCGCTGGAACCGCGCGGGTCTCGCGCTGTCGACCGTCTACCTGGCCTGGAGCGTGGGCGCACAGGCCTGGGTCACCCGGGTCGCCGAGCGCGAACTGGCCGCCCAGGGCATCGCGCACGAGGGGGTGCTGGTCACGCCCACGGCGTTCAACACGGTGCTGTGGCGCATCGTGGCGATGGAGCCGGGCGGCGGCGCGTACCACGAAGGCTTCCACTCGCTGCTCGACGCGCCTGGCCCGCTGCGCTTCGACCGTTTCGCCAGCGACCGGGCGCTGTTCGACAGGCTGCGGGGCAACTGGGGCCTCGAGCGCATCGCCTGGTTCAGCCACGGATTCTTCAAGGTCGAGCGCGAGGGCGACGCGGCCACGATCGCCGACATCCGGATGGGACAGGAGCCAGGCTACACGTTCCGGTTCCGCGTCGCGCAGTGGCACCCCAACCCCGGCTGGGCCGAGACGCGCTACGAGGACGTCGGCTCGCGCGGCGACACCGGCGCGCTGCTCGACTGGCTGTGGCCGCGGATCGCGGGATCAGGCCTGCCGCCGCCGCGCCCGGCTCCCTGAGGAGACGGACGCGGCGGCGAGCGTTTCACTCGCCGGCCGCAGGCACCTCGGCGGCGACCTCGGCCGGAACGGCCGGAGCCGGCGTCGGCGCGGCGACGGCCGGCGGAGCCACGACCGCGGCCTTCTTCGCCGGAGCCTTGCGTGCGGGCGCTTTCTTTGCCGGCGCCTTGGCAGGGGCAACCTTCTTCGGAGCTGCCTTCTTCGGAGCGGCCTTCTTCGGAGCGGCCTTCTTGGCCGCCACCGACTTCTTCGGCGCGACCGCCGTCCTGGACTTGGCCGCCTTTTTCTTCGCCTTCTTCTTGGCCGGCTTGGCCGGCTTGGCCGCCTCCGCCTTGGACTTGCGGCGCAGATCCGCGGCGTGGGCCCGCGCGTAGGACTGGATGTCCTTGAACTTGCCGCCCTTGCCGCGTACGGCATAGAGCTTCTTGCCGCCGCGGCTGTACATCACGGTTCGCTTCGACTTCGTGCTCGACTTCTTGCGCTTCGCCATCGAATTCCTCCCCTGTGATCCGAGCCATCGAACCTACGCCCCGTCGCAAGGCCGGTCAACGGCAAAGCGCTGGCGCCGCTGTCCCGGCCGCGCGGTTCGTATAGATTGCGCGCAGCCCGGCTGCCCGACGCGAGCGAGCGACGATGCAAAGAAGACCGCTGATCATCGACTGCGACCCCGGCGTCGACGACGCCGTCGCCCTGCTGCTCGCCTTCGGGGCACCTGACGCGCTCGACCTGCTCGGCATCACCACCGTCGGCGGCAACGTCGGTGCGGCGCTGACGGCGCGCAACGCGCGGCTGCTGCGCGAGATCGCCGGACGCGAGGACGTGCCGGTGTTCGCCGGCTGCCCGCGGCCGCTGTCGCGCGAACCCGTCGAGGCCGGCCACTTTCACGGCGAGTCGGGGCTCGGCGACCTGCCGGTGCGGGAGCCGGCGGCACCTGCCGCGCCCGTGCATGCGGTCGAGTTCCTGCTGGCGACCCTGCGCGCGGCGGCGCCCTCGTCGATCACGATCGCGATCACGGGGCCGATGACCAACGTGGCCACGGCGCTCACGGTGGAGCCCGCGCTCGTGTCGAAGCTGCGAGAGGTCGTGGTGATGGGCGGTGCGCGCAGCGAAGGCGGCAACATCACGGCCTCGGCCGAGTACAACATCCACGCCGATCCGCACGCCGCGCAGCTCGTGTTCGCCGCCGGCTGCCCGGTCGTCGCGTTCGGCCTCGACGCCACGCACCAGGTCCGCTCGACGCCGGCGCGCATCGCGGCGATCCGCGCTCGCGGAACGCCGTCGGCGCTGGCGGTGGCGCAGCTGCTCGAGTTCTCGAGCCTGCTGCCGGCGAACGGGCCGGTCGAGCGCGGCGCGCCGCTGCACGACCCCTGCCCGATCGCCTGGCTGCTCGACCCGGCGCTGTTCGAGCTCGTGCCCTGCTACCTCGAGGTCGAGACCGGCTCGCCGCTGACGCTCGGGCACACGGCGGTCGAGTTCCGGGTCGAGACGGGCCGCAAGCCCTGGATCCGCTGGGCGGTGCGCGCCGATGCCGACGGCGTGTTCGCGCTGCTGCGCCACCGGCTCGGGCCGCGTCCGTGACCGCGCCCGTGACCGCGCCCCGCGTCACCGTCGTCGGCTCAGTCAACCTGGACTTCGTCGCGCGCGGACCGCGCCTGCCGGCACCCGGCGAAACCGTGACCGGCGCAGTGCTGGCACGGCACCCGGGCGGCAAGGGCGCGAACCAGGCGCTCGCGGCGCGCCGCCTCGGCGCGCAGGTGCGCCTCGTCGCCCGCGTCGGCTGCGACGCGATGGCCGACGAGGCACTGGCGCTGCTGCGTGCCGAGGGCGTCGACCTCGGACCCTCGATCGTCGATCCGGTGGCACCGACCGGCGTCGCGCTGATCGCGGTGGCAGAGGGCGGCGAGAACCAGATCGTGGTCGCCGCCGGCGCCAATGCCTCGCTCGCCCCGGCCGACCTGCCCGCCGGCCGCAGCGGCGCGCTGATCGCCCAACTCGAGGTTCCGGTCGAGACCGTACGCGCTGCGGCACTCGGCCACTCCGGGTTCGTCTGCCTGAACCTCGCGCCTGCGCTCGACGTGCCTGCCGACCTGCTCGCGCGAGCCGACCTGGTCGTGGTGAACGAGAGCGAGGCCGAGTACTACGGCACCGCGTTGGGCGCGACGACCGGGGGCCTGGTGGCCATCACGCTGGGCGCCCGCGGCGCCGAGCTGTGGCGCGATGGCCGGCGGATCGCCGCGGCGGCGCCCCCCAAAGTCACAGTCGTCGACACCACCGGCGCCGGAGACTGCTTCGTGGCGGCACTGGTCGTGGCGCTGCTGGAGGGTCAGGACCCGGAAGCAGCGCTGCGCTTCGCCTGCGCGGCGGGCGCGCTGGCCACGACACGCGCGGGGGCACAGCCCTCGCTGCCGTGGCGCACGGAAGTGGAAGCGATTGACGCAGGCATGGCCGAAGGTTAAACGGTTCACTCCGGAAACCGGAGGGAACGCGCCATGCCCGCCCGCCACGACTGGATCCGCAGCCTCCCCAAGGCCGAGCTTCACGTGCACCTCGAGGGCACTCTGGAGCCGGAAATGGCGTTCACGCTCGCGGCCCGCAACGGCGTCGCGCTGCCCTACCCCTCCGTGGACGCCCTGCGGGCGGCCTACCGCTTCTCCCGGCTCGACGACTTCCTCGCCGTGTACTACCAGGGCATGGCGGTGCTGCGCACGGAGCGGGATTTCCACGAGCTCGCGCTGGCCTACCTGCGGCGGGCGAGCGCCGACGGCGTGCGCCACGCCGAACTGTTCTTCGACCCGCAGGCCCACCTGCGCCGGGGCGTCGGGCTTGCGCCGCAGCTCGGCGGGATCGTCGCGGCGC
>JBIIDW010000150.1:0-5640 GCA_044238215.1 Steroidobacteraceae bacterium | reverse complement strand
TGCCGATCGCAGCGATGGGCTGGATGCCTCCCTGGGTCGCCGCGATCGGCATGTCGCTGTCCTCGCTGCTGGTGGTGCTGAACGCGGGTCGCGTGCTGAAGGATCCCAGACCGCCCACCGGCCCGCAGGGCCGTGGCGCGGCGAACGCCCTGAACGCCACCGGCGGTGTCGCCGGCGTCGTCGAGACCGGAGCGCATTGATGGAAAGCGTCTTCCTGCTGATCCCTCTGTCGATCGTCCTGCTCGGCGTCGCCGTGTGGGCCTTCTTCTGGGCCGTCAACGAGGGTCAGTTCGAGGAGCTCGACGAACCCTCGCGCATCGTGCTCGAGGACGACCCGCCGGCGCCGACCCAGGAGCGGCTCGAGGAATCCAGGCCGCGGGACGCTAATCGAAACGCCGGCTGACGCCCAGAGTCACGCTGCTGAATCGCGCGAAGGCGTAGACCTCATCGTTGTCGGCACCGCCGTCGAGGAATCGCACGCCGGCATGCGCGGACCAGCCGCCACCGAGGTCACGTGCCAGCCTGATTCCCGCATCGACCGCATAGCCGGGCCCGCCGGCAGCCGCATCGATATCGGCCTGCAACGCCCAGTGATGGCCGAGCGGCCTCTCCAGCGCGGCGTGCAGCAGGGGCACAAAGCCAGTGTCGTCTTTGCTCGCGGACACCGCACCCTGCGCGAGGCCGATGCTCGCGTCGCGGATCTTGGCCGTGAAACCCAGCTTGACCGAGAGATCGGGACGATCGATCCAGCGGTAGCGCCAGGTCGCGCGCCAGGAGTCGAACCGGTAGCGCGCCCGCACTGCACCCGCGGCGAATCGCTGCCCCTGGAAGTTCACGGGCGCGCCAAGGAGGCCCGATTCGCTCACCGACAGAGGCGCCGCCAGGAGCCGCAGTTCCTGCCGCTCGCCCAGCGGCCACGCAATCTGCACCCGGGCAGTGGCGAACGGCCCCGAACCCGTGACCGAGTCGATCGCAAAACGTGTTCCGGCGGCGTCGTTCGGTACCTGTGCGACGTTGCGACCCTGCCAGGCGGCCAACCCTTCGACGTCGAGCACGAGCGGACGGCCGGCGGCGGAGGCCAGGGGCCCGGCGAGCGACGCCGCCAACAGCGCGATCCGCACCGATGCCGTCAGGGAAACCGTCATCCATTGTCCCGCCGGCATCAGCCGGTGCTCTGCAGCCCCAGGGCGATGCCGTTCACGCTGGCGAGCAGCGCGTCCAGCAGGTCGCGATCGCGCCGCTGGTCCTCGCGCCAGCGCCGCAGCAGGTCGACCTGCATGAGGTTCATCGGGTCCACGTAGGGATTGCGCAGGCGGATCGCGCGCTGCAGGGTCCGGTCGCCGTCCAGCAGCTGATCGCAGCCCTTGATGCGCAGGACGGCGGCGACCGCCGCGGCGTGTTCGGTGCGCAGCGCGGCGAAATACCCGCGCGACGCCGGGGGCGCGAGAACCTCGTAGTGCGCCGCGATGTCCAGATCCGCGCGCGCCAGCATGGCTTCCACGTCGTCGACGAGGTTGCGAAGGAAAGGCCAGCCCGCGTACGCCGCACGGACCTGCTCGATCCCGCAGGCCTCGATCGCATCGGCGAACCCCGACCCGGCGCCCAGCCAGCCGGGCAGCATCATCCGGGTCTGAGTCCAGGCAAATACCCAAGGCACCGTGCGGAGGCCGAGCAGGCCCTCCTGCCCTGGGCGCACGGCCGGCCGCGACCCGATCTGCATCCGCTCGATGACGTCGATGGGCGTGACTGCGCGAAAGTACTCGTGAAAGGCCGGGTCGGCCCACACAAGTGCGTGGTAGCGCCGCCGGCTGGCCTCGGCGATGCGCGCCGCCACATCGAGGGCGGTATCGGAGGGCTCGTTCGCCCTGCCCTGTCGACCCGCCGCGGCAGCCAGCGACAGCGCGCTGAACGCGCGCTCGAGCGTGCGCATGGCGATCGGCCCAAGGCCGTAGTTCTGCCCGATGCCGTCGCCCTGCTCGGTCAGCCGCAGCACGCCGTTGACCGAGCTCGGCGGCATCCCGCCGACCATCGCGTCGATGCGCCCGCCGCCGCGCGGGATGCTGCCACCGCGCGCGTGGAACACGACGTGCTGCTCTCCCGCCGCCGCAAGCGACGCCGCAAGGGCGCCCTGCGCACGATAGGTGGCAAAGCGGGAAGCACACAGCCCCGCCTCCTTGCTGCTGCCCGCGTAACCCACCAGCGCGCATTGACGCCGCCCGCGGGCATCGACGTGCCGCCGGTAAAGCGGGTCGCGGAGCAGGTCCCGCATGATGTCGCCGCAGCGTTCCAGCGCCTCGACGGTGTCGAACATCGGCGCAAAGTCGAGCGGCACGGAGCCGCGACGCTTGTCGTAGGCCTCGGCCCACTGCGCCAGCAGCAACGGTGCAAGCACGTCGTCGGGCCCGGTGACGCCACTGATCACGTACAGCCCCACGGATTCCGGACCGTACCGTCGGCGGCACTGCAGCACGGCGTCGAACACCGCCAGCGTGCGGCGGCCCACCGCGTCGAGTTCACCACGGAACCCGATGTCGCGCGCGACCAGGTCGATCAACATCGCGTGCCGGTCGGCACCCGGCCTGCGCAACCAGTCGGCATCGTCGAGTCCGCGGGCGATGACGCCGTGATGAACGCTGGTGTGCTGGCGCACGTCGAGCGTGGCCAGGTGGAAGCCGAAGGTGGAAATGCGACGCAGCAGCCGCTGCACGTGGAACAGGCCCGCATGGCGACCGCGGTTCGCGAGCAGGCTGTCGGCCACGAGTTCGACGTCGCGCCGGAACTGCAGCGGCGTCTCGTAGCCGTTCGGCCGACCGTCGTAGGTGGCTCGCAGGCGTTCCGCCACCTGCCCGAGGAACACGCGGTAGGGCATCCGGTCGTGGCGGGCCGGCGCGGCGTCCTGCGCACCGGGGACGAGCGTCTGGTACTCGTCGATGCGCTTCAGGAGCGGCGCGGAGACGCCGATGCGGCTCGCGCTCTGCGAAAGCAGCTGAGCGAGCGACTGGCAGTCCGAGAAATAGGCATTGACGATGACCTTGTGCTGGCGCGCGAGAGTCTCGCGTATCGTCTTCGCATGGACGTCGGGATTGCCGTCCATGTCGCCGCCGACCCAGGTACCGAAGCGCAGGATCGTCGGCAGGCTGACCGATTCCGCGGCAACGCCATAGACCTTCTCGAGGGCCTGCGCGATCTCCTCGTAGAAGGCCGGCACCACCCGGTACAGCACCTCGGCGAGGTAGAACACCACATGCTCGCGCTCGTCGGCGACCGTCAGCCGCTCGCGCGGATGGTCTTCCGTCTGCCACGCAGTGGTGAGCTCGGTGCGCACGCGCCCGCGAATGGACCTGAGCTCCCCCGGGGACAGCGTCGGGTCCAACCGGTCGTAGAGCAGTGACGCGACCCGCTGCTGCTTGCGGAGGATCGTCCGGCGGGTGGACTCGGTCGGGTGCGCCATGAACACGGGCTCTATGCGCAGCGAACCCAGCAGCGCGAGCAGCTCGGGCAGCTCCATGCCGGACGCGTGCAGGCCGGCAATGGCGTCCTCGACGCCCCCGGGCTGGGGCTTGCCTGTGTCGCTCGCAAAGTAGGCGCGGCGCCGGCGGATCCGATGGACCTTCTCGGCGAGGTTTACGCCCTGGAACCACATCGAGAAGGCGCGCTCGAGCTCCCGCGCCACCGCTGGCGCGCGCCCGCGCACGCGGACCTCGAGTTCGGATGCGGATGCGGCGTCGGCCTCCCGGCGCCGTATGGCGAGGGTACGGTCGCCCTCGACGAGGTCGAAAAGGGCGTCGCCGCCCTGCTCCCGGAGGATCTCTCCGACGAGTTCGCCGAGCAGGTGCACGTCGTCGCGAAGTGCCGCGTGCTTGGCGGGGAACTGGATCGCGTCGCGGTGCAAGGCGCTCGCCGGTGGGTGGCCTTCGGCGATTCTACACCGGCGACGCGGCCCGGAAACGAAAGCGCCGGCACGAGGCCGGCGCTTCCGGGGTCGTGTTCGCGCGAGGCGATCAGAACCGGTAGCCCACCTCGACCGAGAGCCGGCGCTCCGAGCCCGGGTGGATGAACGCGCCGCCGAACTCAGGGGCCGGGATGACCTCCTGGAGGAACTTTTCGTCGGTGACGTTCTTGCCCACCAGCGCCACCGTCCAGGTGTCGGAGGCAAACGCGACGCGGGCGTCGACGGTCGTGAACTTGTCGCGCTCCGAGTTGGTGAAGTTGCCCGTGAAGAACTTCACCGTCTCGTTGTTCTGCGACTGGACCACGTGGAACCAGGTCGGACCGACGAGGTTCGCGTAGGTGCTGGCCTGCAGGCGCCAGTTACCCTCGCCGACCGGCACGTCGAGCTCGGCACCGATGGTCGCCGTGTAGTCCGGCGTGTAAGGCGACTCGTTACCCACCGAGATGGGACGCGAGGTGTTCTTCTTGATCTCGCTCTGGACGCGGCTGTAGCCGGCGACGAGGCGCAGGGCCTCGGTCACGCGGAAGTTCGCCGACACCTCGGCACCCTGCAGCTGCACTTCGTCGATGTTGTTGACGACGCGGAGCAGACCGAAGTCGCCGACCAGGAACTCGAAGAACTGCATGTTGTCGACCTTCGTCGAGAACAGGGCAGCCTCGAGGGACAGCCGACCGTCGAGCAGCTGGCTCTTGAAGCCCACTTCGGTGGCGCTCGAGGTCTCCTCGTCGAACTGGTCACGCACGATCACGGTGCGCAGCGTGCCGGCGCCCGGGACGCCGCCGCGGCAGTTGACCGCCGCGTTCGTCAGGCCGCGGCCCGTGAAGCAGTTGATGAACAGGTCGACCGTGGCAGCCGAGCCGGTGTTGTTGAAGCCGCCGCTCTTGAAGCCGACGCCCCAGTTCGCGAACAGCGTCAGCGCTTCGCTCGGCTCCCAGGTGAGGCTGACCTTGGGCTGCAGTTCCGAGAACGACAGCTCGCGGTCGGGGATCGTGCCGTTGGCGTTGAGACCCGGGTTCAGCGCGCGGACGAGCGCCGGGTTCAGCGGCGAGTTGCCCACGAACGCGTTGTCGAACGGGTTGTAGTCGAAGTACGTGGTGCGCGCGGCCACCGGCACGAGGTTCTTCACCTCGCGCTTTTCGTTGTCGTAGCGCAGCGCAACCGACGCCTCGAGGGTGTCGGTCACGTCGTACGACAGGTTGCCGAACACGGCGTAGACGTCGCTCTTGAAGTTGTCCCACACGAGCTGCTCGGTCGCGTTCGGCAGGCCGCGCGGCACGTAGAGCGACTTCACGACGCCGACGCCGCTGTCGATGCCGGTGTTGACGCCGACCTCGCGGTCGAGGGTGAGGTAGTAGGCGCCGGCGAGCCACCGCAGGCGCTGGTCACCGGAGGACGCGAGTCGCAGCTCGAAGCTGATGTCCTCCTGGTTGCGCACCTGGTACTGCGTGCCGTCGCAGCGCGAGGCGGTGTAGGGGCCCCAGATCGCCGCAGCCGGGAACGGTGCGAACTGGATCTGCGGGGCCGGCATCCTGAAGCCCGAGTTGAACAGCTGCGCGGCCGAGCTGATGCAGTTCGGATCGTTGTAGAAGAAGCCGTAGGTGGCGCTGGTGCCGTCGGAGCCGAACTCGTTCTTGATGTCGCTGTAGAGCGCCCAGGCGGTCAGCTTGCCGAAGGACAGATCCTGGTCC
>JBIIDW010000149.1:0-5642 GCA_044238215.1 Steroidobacteraceae bacterium | reverse complement strand
CAGGCACCTCGGCCGCAGCTGCCGTGGTGAAAGCGCTGACCAGCAGCGTCAGAACGAAGCCTGCGAATCCATGCATGACGCCTGCGCCCCCCCTCAGCCATCCGCCGGCCTCGCGCGGCCCCTCGACGCCGTCGGGTCCGCGGGCTCAGCATTGCACCTGCCATGATCATCGACTGCCACGGCCATTACAGCAATGCACCCGCCGCACATCAGCGGTTCCGCGAAGCGCAGCTCGCCGCGCTCTCCGACCCGCTGGCTGCGCCCACCGCGCCGGCGCTCGTTTCCGACGACGAGATCCGCGAGACGATCGAGACCACGCAGCTGCGGCTGCAGCGCCAGCGCGGCTGTGACCTGACGCTGTTCTCGCCGCGCGCATCGACGATGGGCCACCACATCGGCGACGAGCAGGCCTCGATCGCATGGACGATCGCCAGCAACGACCTGATCGCACGGGTGACCCGAATGTTCCCGGACAGCTTCGCCGGCGTGTGCCAGTTGCCGCAATCGCCCGGGGCCGCGCTCCACAACTCGGTGCGGGAGCTCGAGCGCTGCGTCACCGAACTCGGGTTCGTCGGCTGCAACCTGAATCCCGATCCCTCCGGGGGTTACTGGAGCGCACCGCCGCTGACCGACCGTTACTGGTACCCGCTGTACGAGAAGATGGTCGAGCTGAGGGTGCCGGCAACGATCCACGCCGCGGGAACCTGCAACCCGAATTTCCACCCGAGCGGAGCGCACTACCTCAATGCCGACACCACGGCATTCATGCAATTCATCCAGGGCGACCTGTTCCGTGACTTCCCGACGCTCAGGTTCGTGATACCGCACGGCGGCGGGGCCGTTCCCTACCACTGGGGCCGGTACCGCGGCTTGGCCGCCATGCTCGGCCGCCCGCCCCTGGCTGAACACGTGATGGGGAATGTGTTCTTCGACACCTGCGTGTACCACCAGGCGGGCATTGACCTGCTGGCCCGGGTGATCGACCTCGACAACATCCTGTTCGGCTCGGAGGTGGTCGGCGCGGTGCGCGGAATCGACCCCGAAACCGGCTACCCGTTCGACGACACCCGGCGCTACGTCGACGCACTGCCGCTGACCGACGCCGACCGGCTGCGGATCTATGAGAAGAACGCCCGACGGGTCTTCCCACGCCTCGATGACTTGCTGCGACGGGGTGGGAGGTAGCCGACTTGGGCGCCCACCCGGCAGCGGCTATACTCGCCGGCTGGAAAAACGGCCCCCGGACGAGATCGTGAGCAAGCAGGACTCCCAGTTCTTCACCGTCTTCAGCCTCGTGCTCGGCATCCTGATCGCCGTGACGATCGTGCTCTTCGCGCTGGCGCGCATCGTCGGCGCCAACACGCAGGCCGAACACGTCAAGGCGGACCCGCGCTACGTCGCCGACGTGGCCGACAACGTCCGGCCGCTGGGCCGCGTGGCCGTGGCCGGCCAGGACAACTCGGCTCTGGTGATCCAGCCGGCCGCCGGGGCTGCGGTGGCCGTAGCGCTCGCCCTGCCGGAAGACGGCCCGGGCACCTACGAGGCGGTCTGCACGGCCTGCCACGGAGCGGGCATCGCGGGGGCGCCCAAGACCGGCGACCCGGCCGTCTGGGCGCCGCGCGTGGCCCAGGGCAAGGACATCCTCTACAAGCACGCCATCGAGGGCTACACCGGCAAGGCCGGCGTCATGCCCGCGAAGGGTGGCCGCGCCGATCTCCCGGATGAGCTG
This sequence comes from Steroidobacteraceae bacterium, assembly GCA_044238215.1. Classification (GTDB taxonomy): domain Bacteria; phylum Pseudomonadota; class Gammaproteobacteria; order Steroidobacterales; family Steroidobacteraceae; genus UBA964. Next base: position 3,913 of record JBIIDW010000149.1, on the reverse strand, counting down.
GTCAGGCTCGCCGTGGACTACATGATCCAGCCTAAGTAAGGCCGCGCCGAAGCTGCACCGCCTCGGCGGCGTGCCGGGCGGTGACCGCGCCCGGCGCAGCCGGGCCTTCGTCGCCGCCGGCGAAGTCGAGATCGGCGACGCTGCGGGCCACGCGCAGCACGCGGTGAAAGCCCCGCAGACTCAGCCCGAGCGCATCGCGGGCACGCGCCAGCAGCACGCGCGCGTCTTCTGAAAACCCTGTTTCGTCGGCCTCGAGGCGCGCGGACTCCAGCCGGGCGTTGAGGCAACCCTGACGCTCCAGCTGCCGCTGCCGGGCGCGCGCCACCCGGGACACCAGCAGGGCCGTCTCGGCCGGCGCGACCGGCCGGCGGCGGCGGTGCTCGGCCAGGTCCGCCTCGCCCACCGGCTGCAGCGCGACCTGCAGGTCGATGCGGTCGAGGAGCGGCCCGGACAGACGTGCCTGGTAGCGCTGCACCACCAGCGCACCGCAGCGGCAACGCCCTCCCGCCGCGCCGTGGTAGCCGCAGGGACAGGGGTTCATGGCGGCCACGAGCTGGAAGGCGGCCGGATACTCGGCCTGCAGGCCCGCCCGCGAGATGGCGACGTGGCCGCTCTCGAGCGGCTCGCGCAGGGCCTCGAGTACCCGCCGGTCGAACTCCGGCAGCTCGTCGAGGAACAGCACGCCGCCGTGCGCCAGCGTGACCTCGCCCGGGCGGGCCGAGGCGCCGCCGCCGACGATCGCGCCAGCCGAGGCCGTGTGGTGCGGCGCCCGGAACGGCCGCCGCGGCACGGCAGTCGCGCGCAGGTCACCGGCCACCGAGGCGATCATCGCCGCCTCGAGTGCCGCCCGCCCCTCCAGCGGCGGCAGCAGGCCGGGCAGGCGCTGGGCGAGCATGGTCTTGCCGCAGCCCGGCGGCCCGACCATCAGCAGGCTGTGGCCGCCCGCGGCGGCGACCAGCAGCGCACGCTTGGCGAGCGCCTGGCCGCAGACCTCGTCCAGCGGGGCGCCCGGCACCGGGCCGGGTGCGCCGGCAGCCTCCGACGCTGCGGCGCCGCAGCGGCCGCCGGCGATGGACTCCAGCTCGCCGCCACCCGCCAGCGCCAGGCACAGCGCCGACAGGTTCTGCGCCGCGCACGCGGCGAGCCCGGGCACCGCGGCGAATCCGGCCGCATTGGCAGCCGGAACGACCAGCCGCCGGCCGGCGGCGGCAGACGCCGCAGCGGCAGGCAGCGCGCCGCGCACGGCCCGCAGCGTGCCGTCGAGCCCGAGCTCGCCGATGAACTCGAGCGCGTCGAGGTCGAGACGGGGCTGCAGCTGGCCCGAGGCGACCAGGATGCCGAGCGCGATGGCGAGGTCGAAACGGCCACCGTCCTTGGGGAGATCGGCCGGCGCGAGGTTGACGGTGACGCGCCCGGCCGGGAACTCGAAGCCGGAGTTCACGAGCGCGGCGCGCACCCGCTCGCGGCTCTCCTTGACTTCGGTGGCGGCCAGGCCGACCAGCGTGAAGCTCGGCAGGCCGGCGCCCAGGTGAACCTCGCAGCCGACCTCGGGCGCGAGCAGCGCCACCTCGGCGCGGCAGCGGATGCGGGCGAGGCCCAAGGCAGCTGCCCCCGGCGCGGACGCGGGTGCCGCGTCAGGCGTCCGGTGCACGCCCGGCCGCAGGGCCGGCGGAAGGCGCGGGCGGCGAGCGCGACTCGAGTTCGGCCAGCCGCTGCTCGAGCGCCGCAAGCTGGGCTCGGGTGCGCTCGAGCACCCGCGCCTGCGCGTCGAACTCGTCGCGCGCGACCAGGTCGAGGCGGCTGAGGTTGGCGCGCAGCACGGCGCGGAAATTCGATTCCAGGTCCTGCTGCACGCCGCGCAGCGCAGGCGGCAGGCCCTCCAGCAGGCGTCGCGCGAGATCCTCGATCCGGTTGTCTGACATGTCGACCTCGACTCGCCCTGGGGGCTTGCCCTGATTGGATGCAGCGGCGCGCGCCGCGAGCCCCAAAAGGGTGCGAGACGGCGCCCGCGGGCCCGGGAATCACGCATTTGGCCCGCCCCGGCGGCTGGCACGGAAGCTGCAAACACCCCCCCGCCAGCCGCGAGCGAAGCATAACGCGGGCCGCGGCGGGCAGGCGGCGTGCCTTTGGCACGCGATCGCACGGAAATGCACCCAGGACGGGTCCGGAATCCGATGAAGCTGATCACCGCGATCATCCGGCCCTACAAGCTCGACGACCTCGAACTCGCGGTCGCGCACCTGGGCGTGCAGGGGATGACGGTCATCGAGGTGCAGGGCTACGGCCGCCAGCGCGGCCACGCGGAGTACTACCGCGGCGCCGAGTACCACGTCGACTTCCTGCCCCGCACCCAGGTCGAGATCGCGGTCGACGAGTCGATCGTCGAGCCGGTGGTCGAGGCGATCGCGAACGTGGCACGCACCGGAAAGATCGGCGACGGGAAGATCTTCGTTTCCGAAATAGAACAGGCCATCCGCATCCGCACCGGCGAGACCGGCGTGGCCGCCACCTGAACCTCTAGGGGAGCTGGGAGAAGACCAATGAGCATCGACTACCGTGACCAATCCGCGGCACGCCGCCGGCTCGGCAGAGCCTCGGCCGCCGCCCTCGGGGCCGCCGTTCCCGCACTCGCACTCGCGCAGGACGCACCCGTGCCCGACAAGGGCGACGTCTCGTGGCTGCTGGTGTCGACGCTGCTGGTCGTGCTGATGACGATCCCCGGCCTCGCGCTGTTCTACGGCGGCCTCGTGCGCGCGAAGAACATCCTGTCGGTACTGATGCAGGTGATGGTCGGCTTCTCGCTGATCGTCGTGCTGTGGTGCATCTACGGCTACTCGCTCGCCTTCACCGAAGGCAGCGCCTTCATCGGCGGCCTCGGCCGGCTGTTCCTCGACGGCACGTTCGACCCGTCCACCGGCGCCTTCGCGATGGCGGCCACGTTCTCCAAGGGCGTGGTGATCCCCGAGATCCTGTTCGTCGCGTTCCAGGCCACCTTCGCCGGCATCACCTGCTGCCTGATCGTCGGCGCATTCGCCGAGCGCATGCGCTTCTCGGCCGTGCTGATCTTCATGGTCATCTGGTTCACGATCAGCTACCTGCCGATCGCGCACATGGTCTGGTTCTGGATGGGCCCCGACGCCTACGCCAGCACCGACGTCGTCGACGCGATGAACGCCAAGGCCGGCCTGATCTGGCAGTGGGGCGCGCTCGACTTCGCGGGCGGCACCGTCGTGCACATCAACGCGGGCGTCGCCGGCCTGGTTGGCGCCTACATGGTCGGCAAGCGCGTCGGCTACGGCCGCGAGCCGATGCCGCCGCACAACCTCGTGCACACGATGGTCGGCGCATCGCTGCTGTGGGTGGGCTGGTTCGGCTTCAACGCGGGCTCCGCGCTGGAGTCGGGCAATTTCGCAGCGCTCGCCTTCCTCAACACCCTGCTCGCCACGGCCGGCGCCGTGGTCGCATGGACCATCGCCGAGTGGGTGCTGAAGGGTCACCCGTCGATGCTGGGCGCGGCCTCGGGCGCGGTGGCGGGCCTGGTGGCGATCACGCCCGCCGCCGGCAACGTCGGCATGATGGGCGCGCTGGTCATCGGCCTGATTGCCGGCGTCGTCTGCCTCTGGGGCGTCACCGGACTCAAGAAGCTGCTGAAGGCCGACGACACGCTCGACGTGTTCGGCGTCCATGGCCTCGGCGGCATCCTCGGCGCGCTGCTGACGGGCGTGTTCAACAACCCCTCGCTCGGCGGCCCCGGCCTGGTCACCGACTGGGTCACGGCGACGGTCGGGGCCAACTCGATCGGCACCCAGGTGCTGGCGCAGGCCAAGGGCGTCGGCCTGACCATCGTCTGGTCGGCTGTCGCAGCGTTCATCGCCTTCAAGATCGCGGACCTGATCGTCGGGCTGCGCGTGCC
>JBIIDW010000148.1:0-5654 GCA_044238215.1 Steroidobacteraceae bacterium | reverse complement strand
ATTGCCGAAAGCGTGGCCCACGCGCGGGCGGGATCGCGCGCCGCCAGCGCCGCTTCCGCCTCGAGCAGTTGCCGCTCAACCTGCTCCGCTGCGCCGAGCGGCAGCGCGAGGGTCTGCAGGACCCGCGTGGCCTCGCCGGCCGACCCGGCGGCGAGCCAGGCGCGGCTGGCCTGCAGCCGGTAGCGGTTGCCGGCGGTGCCCGCATTCAGCGCCGCCAGCGCCTCGTACTCGCGTGCCGCAGCCGCGAAGTCGCCCTGCTGCTCGAGCGCCTGCGCGCGGTCGATCGACGGCGGCGGCGGCGTGCCCGGGGCCAGCGAGGCGCAGCCCGTGACGGCCACCGCCAGCACGGCGGCGCAGGCGAGGGCGCGGATCAGCTTCGAAATGCGCATGGATTGAATACCCCTTCGTGCCCGGGCACGATGCCGCACGGGTTCGACGAACGGTGGGAAGTATAGTGGCCGCGACGGGACAGGCTCCTGCAGGGGCGCGGCGTGGCCGTATCGACGTGGTCGCCACCCCGATCGGGCACCTCGGTGACCTGTCGGCCCGCGCCCGCGAGTCGCTCGCCGGCGCCGACGTCGTGGCCGCCGAGGACACCCGGCGCACCGGGCAACTGCTCGCCGCGCTCGGGTTGCACCGGCCCATGGTCTCGCTGCACGCCCACAACGAGCGCGAGCGGGCAGCCGCGCTGCTCGCCCGGCTCGCGGCGGGCGAGGTCATCGCCCTCGTCAGCGATGCGGGGACGCCGCTGCTGTCCGATCCGGGCTTCGACCTCGTGCGCCGCGCCGTCGAGGCCGGCTACGAGGTTCGGCCGATTCCCGGCCCCACGGCCGTGGCCGCGCTGCTCAGCGTGGCAGGGATTCCCACCGACCGTTTCGGGTTCGAGGGCTTCCTGCCGGCGCGCGCGCGGGAGCGTCGCCAGCGGCTGGACGCGCTGGCGCGCGAGCCGCGCACGCTGGTGTTCTTCGAGGCCCCGCACCGCATCGCGGAGTCGCTGGCCGACTGCGCCGCGGCGTTCGGTGCGGCGCGCGAAGCCGTCGTGGGCCGTGAACTCACCAAGCTGCACGAGACGCTGTATCGCGGCACGCTCGGCGAACTGGCGGCGCGCGCGGCCGCGGAGCCCGGGTTCGCGCGCGGCGAAATCACCTTCGCCGTGGCCGGCGCCCCCGAGGCATCGGCGGAGGCGGGCGCGGCAACCGACCCCGACGCCCGTGCCCGGCTGGAGCGCGTGGTGGCCGCGGCCGTCCGGCACCTGCCGGCCTCCAAGGCCGCGGCGCTCGCGGCCGAGGCGACCGGCGCGAGCCGCGAGGAGGCCTACGCGCTCGCCGTGGCCTTCGCGGCGCGGCGCGGCTGACGGCGCGTTCGAACGCGGATTTGTGCAGCGGGCCATGCCCGCGTATCTTGCGCCCCGGGAGCCGGCCGAGTGACCGCTGCGTTTCTCGCGAAACGGGGAGGAAAGTCCGGGCTCCGTCGGACACGGTGCCAGGTAACGCCTGGGGGGCGCGAGCCCACGGAAAGTGCAACAGAAAGATACCGCCGGCGTCGGCCCGCAACGGTCGCCGCAGGTAAGGGTGAAATGGTGCGGTAAGAGCGCACCGCGCCCGTGGCAACACGGGTGGCACGGCAAACCCCACCGGGAGCAAGGCCAAATAGGGAAGTCGCAGGGAAACCTGCAGCGCGGTGTCCGAGCGTGACTTCCGGGTAGGCTGCTTGAGGCGTCCGGTGACGGGCGTCCCAGAGGAATGGTCACTCTCGACAGAACCCGGCTTACAGGCCGGCTCCCATCTTTGCCCGCCCCCCGAAAGGGGGCCCCGCACCGTTTACCTTAACGAGCTGCGGAGCATTCTGCGGCAACCTACTGAAACCCTTGATTGTTTGCCCTGAAGCTGCCTATCCATACAGGCCGTTCGGGTGCTAAGTTATTGGAACTGCGAAATATTTTCCCTGCACACCCGTTGACACCCCGCGCGGCGAATTCCTATAGTGGCGGCGAGTGGTGGAAAGTGGGGGCGAATGGGCGGATTCCGCCTGGACAGCCATGTTTCGCGGTGCAACCCGAGTCACGCTGGACGAGAAAGGCCGGATGGTGCTGCCCACCCGGCAGCGCCAGCGCGCGCTCGAGCGCGGCGAGGGGCGCATCGTCGTCACCGTCGACCGTGACGGCTGCCTGCTGATCTACCCGCTGCCCGACTGGGAGCAGATCGAGCGCAAGCTGATGAGCCTGCCGACGCTCAACGAGCGCGCGCGGCGGCTGCAGCGCCTGATGGTCGGTCATGCGACCGAGGTCGAGCTCGACGGCCAGGGGCGGCTGCTGGTGCCGCCCGAGCTGCGCGAGTTCGCCGCCCTGTCGCGGCACGCCATGCTGATCGGGCAGGGCAACCGGCTCGAGCTTTGGGACGAGACCCGCTGGACCGAGCGGCGCGACTTCTGGCTGAAGAGCGAGGAGACCGCGTCTGACCTGTCGGCCGAACTGGACGGCCTCTCGCTCTAGCGGCGATCGACGCAACAAGGGGAGGTGCGCGCAGCCGCGGTGGCCGCGCGCATCGTGGAAAAGGGCGAATCATGCGGGAGAGACGGCCTGACAGACGTCTCTCGGGAGCGGACTCCGGTGGATGAGCACGTACCGGTGCTCGTCGACGAAGCGCTGGAGGTTCTCGCGCCGTCCGCGGGCGGGTTCTATGTCGATGCGACGTTCGGGCGCGGCGGGCACACGGCACGGCTACTACAAGCCCTGGGTGGAGAAGGCCGCGTGCTCGCGCTCGACCGGGATCCGCAGGCCGTCGCGTACGGCAAGGCGCGGTTCGCGGGCGAAGTGCGGCTTGAGGTCGTCCACGCGGCGTTTGCCGATCTTCGGCAGGTCGTGCGCGAACGTGCGGGTGGCCGCGCGGTCCTCGGCGTGCTCCTCGACCTCGGCGTGTCTTCGCCGCAGCTCGACGAGGCGGGTCGCGGTTTCAGCTTCGCGAAGGACGGCCCGCTCGACATGCGCATGGACCCGACGCGAGGCCGGTCGGCCGCGGACTGGGTCGCCCGCGCGAGCGTCGAGGAGATCCGCATGGTGATCGCGGAGCTCGGCGAGGAAAGGTTTTCGCGGCGTGTTGCACAGGCCATTGATGCCTACCGGCGGGGGACCCCCATCACCCGTACGGCGCAACTCGCCGCCGTTATTCAGCAGGCGGTGCCGACGCGCGAGCCGGGCAAGCACCCGGCGACGCGCAGCTTCCAGGCCATCCGCCTGCACGTCAACGACGAGCTCGGGCAGCTGCGCGAGGGCCTGCAGGCGGCCTTCGACGTGCTCGCGCCGGGCGGGCGGCTGGCGGTGATCAGCTTCCACTCGCTCGAGGATCGCATCGTCAAGCACTTCATCCGCGCGAAGTGCACCGTCGATCCGGTCTTCGCCGGCCTGCCGGTCGTGCCGCCCGCGGCCCGGCCCGTGATGCGCGAGGTCGGACGCAAGCGCCGGCCCTCGGCAGACGAGGTCGCCCGCAATCCGCGCTCGCGCAGCGCCGTGCTGCGCGCCGCCGAGAAGCTGCCGGTCGACGGGGCGACGCCGTGAGGTTGCGCCCGGCCGGCGTCTGGGCGGTGGTGATCCCCGTCCTGTGGCTGACGGTGCTCGGCTCGGCCGCGGGCGCGGTCTATTCCAAGCATCGCGCCCGCGAGCTGTTCGTCGAGCTCGAGCGGCTCAACCGCGAGCGCGACCGGCTCGAGATCGAGTGGGGCCAGCTGCAGCTCGAGCAGAGCGCCTGGTCGACCCACGCCTTCGTCGAGAGCGTGGCCGCCAGCAAGCTGCGCATGAGCATCCCGGCGCCGGCCGCGATCGAGGTCATCGCGCCGTGAGGCTGCAGCTGCCTTGGGCGGGCAAGGGCCGGCGCGGCGGCCGCTCCGGGTCGTCGCGCGCGACCGCGCCCGAACCGTCGTTCGCGGCGCGCTCCTGGCTCGTGCTCGGCCTGGTGCTCGTGGCGGCCGGCGGGCTCGCCTGGCGCGCCGTCGACCTGCAGTTCGTCGACAGCGAGTTCCTGCGCGGGCAGGGTGACGAGCGCTTCACTCGCGTCGTCGAGATCGCCGCCAACCGCGGCACCGTGACCGACCGCTACGGCGAGCCGCTTGCGGTCAGCACGCCGGTCGATTCCGTCTGGGTGAATCCCAAGGAACTCGCGCTCGCCGCCGACGACATCCCGCGGCTGGCGCGGGCGCTCAAGCGCGACCGCAACGAGCTGGCGCGCAAGGTGACGAGCAACCTCGACCGGCAGTTCCTCTACGTCGTCCGTCACCTGCAGCCCGCGGAGGCGGCCCGCATCCGCGCGCTGCGCATCCCGGGTGTCTACACCCGGCGCGAGTACCGTCGCTACTACCCGTCCGGCGAGGTCGCGGGCCACGTGCTCGGCTTCACCAACGTCGACGACGGCGGCCAGGAGGGCCTCGAGCTCGCGTTCGACCACCGGCTCGCGGGCGAGGACGGCGCCAAGCGCGTGATCCAGGACAACCTCGGCCGCGTGGTGCAGGACATCGAGAGCATCCGGGCGGTGCGTCCCGGTCGCGACCTGCCGCTGTCGATCGACCTGCGCATCCAGTATCTCGCGTACCGGGAACTCAAGGCCGCGATCCGCCAGCACCGCGCCAAGGCCGGCTCGGTGATCGTGATCGACGTGGTCACCGGCGAGGTGCTGGCGATGGTGAACCAGCCCTCGTACAACCCGAACGACCGCGGCCAGCTCAAGCCGGTCGGCTACCGCAATCGCGCCGCCACCGACATCATCGAGCCCGGCTCGTCGATCAAGCCGTTCGTGGTCGCCGCGGCGCTGGCGAGCGGCCGCTACGACGAGGGCAGCTTCATCGACACGTCGCCGGGCCTGGTCAAGGTCGGCGCGCGCGTGATCGAGGACAAGCATCCGCTGGGCCGCATCGGGCTCGCCACCGTGCTGGCGAAGAGCTCGAACGTGGGCATGGTCAAGCTGGCGCTCGACCTGCCGCCGGAGCAGCTGCACGCGACGCTGTCGCGCCTCGGCTTCGGCCAGGTCACGAGCAGCAGCTACCCCGGCGAGTCGGCCGGCATGCTGCCGGGCGTGCGGCACCTGCGGCCGATCACGATCGCGACGCTGTCCTACGGCTACGGCCTCTCGGTCACCCCGCTGCAGCTCGCCCAGGCCTATGCGACCGTCGGCGGGCTGGGCGTGGCACGCCCGATCACCTTCGAGCGCGCGGACGGTCCCGTGGCCGGCTCCCGTGTGATGGACGAGCAGGCGAGCCGGCAGCTCATCCACATGCTCGAGACCGTGGTCTCGCCGGACGGCGAGGGCACCGGCAAGCGCGCGGCGATCCCGGGCTATCGCGTCGCGGGCAAGACCGGGACGGCGTGGAAGGCGAGCGCCGGCGGCTATGCCACGGACCGCTACCTGGCGGTGTTCGGCGGCGTGGCGCCGGCCTCCAATCCGCGGCTTGCCGCGGTGGTCGTCGTCGACGAGCCGAGCGCGGGCCTGTACTACGCCGGCGACGTCGCGGCCCCGGTGTTCTCGGGCGTGGTCGGTGGCGCCCTGCGGCTGCTGGCGGTGGCGCCGGACGCGCCGGTCGGCCAGGCGGCACCGCCGCTGGACGAGATGCCGTCGAGCCCGTTGCCGACGCCGACGGCGCCGGCAATCGCCGCCGCACCCGGCACCGCG
>JBIIDW010000147.1:0-5664 GCA_044238215.1 Steroidobacteraceae bacterium | reverse complement strand
CCGTCTACCGGATTGCGCGCGGGGTGGAGTGGAGCGGGTGATGGGAATCGAACCCACGTTAGTAGCTTGGGAAGCTACAGTTCTACCATTGAACTACACCCGCGCCGGCGCCCGCAGATTCTAGAGGGGCGGACCCGACGGCGGCAACCGCGTCAGCCGGCGAGCAGCGCCCAGAGCTTCGGCGCAGCGAAAACCAGTACCACCAGGATGCCGGTCCCGACGAACACCAGCGCCTCGCGCGTGGACTCCTTCACGGCGCCAGCAGTGCGTGCTGCACGAGGTAGACGGCGGCGCCAGCGAGGTAGCCCAGCAGCGCGAGCAGCGAGATCCGGCGCAGGTACCAGAGGAAATCGATCTTCTCGAGGCCCATCGCCGCGACCCCGGCGGCCGAGCCGATGATCAGGATCGACCCGCCGGTGCCGGCGCAGTAGGCAAGGAAGCCCCACAGGAAGTGGTCGGGCGGATACTGGCCGAGGTCGTACATGCCCATCGCCGCGGCCACCAGCGGCACGTTGTCGACCACCGCGCTGACCAGCCCGATCACGACCACGATGACGTCGAGCCGGCCGACGACCCGCTCGAGGCCCTCCGCTACCGCGGCCAGAACGTGCGCGTGCTCGAGCACCGCCACCGCCAGCAGGATGCCGACGAAGAACACGATCGAGGACAGGTCGATGCGGCTGAGCGCGTGCACCAGCGTCAGGTGGCGCGACCGGGCCTCTTCCTTGCCGCGCTGCAGCAGGTCCCCGACCAGCCACAGCAGGCCCAGGCCGGTCAGGATGCCCATGAACGGCGGCAGGCCCGTGGCGGCCTTGAACACGGGCACGGCCACCAGCACGCCGATGCCCAGCCCGAACATCACGTTGCGCTCGGTCGCCGAGGCGCGCGGCGCCTCACCGGTGGCCGAGGCTGCTGCCGCGGGCGCAACCACGCGCCGGCCGCGCGCCGCGAAGGCCGTGACGGCCAGCGGCAGGAGCAGGCAGGCGACCGAGGGCAGGAACACGTTCTTCATCAGCGGCAGGCTGGTGACCTGGCCGCCGATCCACAGCATCGTCGTGGTCACGTCGCCGATCGGTGTCCAGGCGCCGCCGGCGTTGGCGGCGATGACGACGATGCCGGCGAAGAACAGCCGGTCGTCGCGCTCTGCAAGGACCCTCTGCAACAGCGAGATCATCACGATCGTGGTCGTGAGGTTGTCGAGCACCGCGCTTAGGAAGAACGTGACGATCCCGATGATCCACATCAGCACGGGCAGCGAGCGCGTGCGGATGCGCGAGGTGATCACCTCGAAGCCGTCGTGCGCGTCGACGACTTCCACGATCGTCATGGCGCCGAGCAGGAACAGCACGATCTGCGCGGTGCCGAGCAGCGACTCGCCGAGTTCGGCGCCGAGCGCGGCGGGCTCGGCGACGCCCAGCGCATACAGCGTCCAGAGCAGTCCCGCGCCCAGCAGCGCCGAGGCGGACTTGTTGATGCCGAGCGGGTGCTCGAACGCGATGGCCGCGTAGACGACCCCAAACAGGCCGATCAGCAGCGCAGTCACGCCGGAACCGGGTCGCGGTGCACCGCCGGGTCGTCGCGGTGGATCCGGAAGTAGACCATGTCGCGCCCGCCCCAAAGGGGGTCGGCAGGTACCTCCCGCACCCGGGTCGCCCCGATGCGGGCCATGGCCGTCTGCGACCGCCCGTTGCAGAGGCCGACGTGGAACCAGACGACGTCGGCGAAACCGAAGGCGTGCCGCAGCATCAGCCGCTTGAGTTCGTGGTTGTGCGCGCCGCCCCAGAAACGCCGGCCGATGAACGTGTAGCCGATCGCGACCTCGCGCTGGTCCGGATCCCAGCCGTAGTAGCGGGAGGACCCGGCCACGGCGCCGCTCGCCGAGTCGAGGATCAGGAGCGCCCCGCCGCTGCGCAGCCCGTCCTCGAACAGCTTCGCGAACACCTCGCGGCGCCAGCGGTCCGGGTTGGGATGCTGGGCCCAGACCAGGGGGTCGCTCGCTACCGCGTACAGGGGCTCGAAGTCTTCAGCGCGCAGCGGCCTGAGACTGACGAGCCGGCCGGTGAGGTGGGGCTGGAGTTCGGGCTCGCTCATCGGCAAGAAGATCCCAGAGCGGGACGCAGTTCCCGGAAACCGGGGGGGTCGGGCCGCATGATACGCCCACCACCGCCCGAGGGCGCTCCCCCGGCTCAAGTGCCGACTGGCGGTGCCGTTACTTGTGTCAATGCCCCGTTTTGGGGCACCGGAGACCCGGGCGCAACGATGTCCCAGGCGATCGACTGGAAAAGCCGCTACCGCGACTTCCTTCACGAGAGCGAGGCGAAGGAGCACCAGCAGCGCGCGCATGCGCAATCGCTGCGGCGGCTGCTGCTGCGCCTCTGCGAACTCGCGTCCGGTCGGGAACCCGAGCTCGATCCCCTGCTGCTCGACGTCGCCGAAGCCGCCCGCAACGACGCGGGCACGCACGCGCTGGATTCGCTGGCGGACTCGCTGGGCGCCGTGGCCCCTGCCCCGGGAGATCCGCCATCCGCGTTGCGGCAGACCCGCGATGCCCTCGAAGTGCTGGTCCGCGGGCTGTCGCCGGTAAACGGCGGTCCGCACCCGCAGGTGCCGGAGCTGCTGGGCGCGCTGAAGAGCACGCGCAACGACCGCGACCTCGGCCAGCTCGTGCTGCGCGTGCTCGACGTGGTTCGCGACCAGGCAGCACAGCCCAAGCAGGAACAGCACGACGCCACCGCGATCCTCGAGCAGGTCACCGCACGCCTCGATGACGTGGCGGGCTTCCTGGCCGGCGCGTCCGAGGAGCGTCGCGTCTCGCTCGACGCGGCCGAGACGCTGCGGGTCAAGGTGCTGGCCGAGGTGAGCGACCTGTCGGCACAGGTCCGCGACGCGAACGAACTCGATCCGGTCAAGAGCCTCGTCGGCGCCCACGTCGAGCAGATTTCATCGCAGGTCCAGGACTTCCAGGCGCGCGAGGCGGAACGGCTGCGCGACTTCACCGAACGCAACGACGCCATGCGCCAGCGCGTGATCGACCTGGAACGCCAGGCCCAGCGGCTGCGACGCGACCTCGAGGAGGAGCGCCAGCGCGCCAGGCTGGACCCGCTGACCGGACTGGCGAACCGCGCCGCCTTCGAGGAACGGCTGGCCGAGGCCGTCGAGCGCAACCGGCGCTTCGGCACCCAGGTCAGCCTGCTGCTGTGGGATCTCGACCGCTTCAAGGCGATCAACGACACCTGCGGTCACCGTGCCGGCGACCGGGTTCTGCGCGAGGTGGCGCGGTGCCTGAAGACGCGGCTTCGCACCACCGACTTCGTCGCCCGCATCGGCGGCGAGGAATTCGTGGCGCTGCTGGTCGGCACCCCAGGCGAGCAGGCGCTGCGGGTCGCGGAGGACCTGCGCAAGGGTGTCGAGGCGCTGCGCCTGCACTTCCACGGCACACCGGTGCCGGTGACCGCGTCCTGCGGCATCGCCGAGCTGGTCGACGGCGACTCGCCGATCAGCGTGTTCGACCGGGCCGACGCGGCCCTCTACCGCGCCAAGGGCGCGGGCCGCAACGCCTGCATCGGTGGCTGAACGCGCAGCGTGACGCCGAAGCGCCGCGCAATGCTGCGCTTCTCGAGGTCCTCGCCCACCGCCTCACCGTCCTCGATGGCGTCGAGGTTCCGGTTGGTCTCGTTGCGCAGCACGATCACCATGTCTGCCGGAGCGTCGAGGGCGAACGGGAACTCGTGCCAGGTCCCGATGTGCATCATGAAGCCGCAGTCGCCGGGGAAACGGAACGCGCGGGCGCGCGCGAGGTCCGGCAGCGGCTCCGCGCCGGGCGGCGCCACGACCACCACGTAGGGCTGCGCATTGAGCGGCAGGAACACCTGGGTGTGCTTGAAGTGACGCTCCATCCAGCGCACCTCGAGCGGGCGGGGCCGCACGCGCGCGATCGAGAGGCAGGTGTCGGCGTCGGAGACGAAAGGCGCCTTCTCGACCAGCTCGACCGCGTCGTCGTAGAACCGCGTGGGGCTGGCCGGGCGCCCGCGACCGACGCCCAGCAGCTCGCCAAACGGCGCGAGTGCGCCGGCAGTGGCCTCCTCGAGAGGCAGTTCGACGACCGTCACGGGTTGCGGGCCGCGGGCAGCGCGCAGCCCTAGCGGAAAACCTTCGACCAGAACGCCTTCATGTCCTCCCAGGACTGGCGATCGGTGCGCTCGTCGTAGGCGAGCGGAAGGTTGTATTTGCGCCCCTTCTCGGTGGCCTCCGGGTTGGAGAAGCCGTGCTTCGCGCCCGGGTACGAGATGAACTGGTAGTCGACACCCAGTTCCTCCATCTCGCGCCGGAAGCCAGCCTGGTCTTCCGCGGGCACCATGCCGTCGGCCTCGCCGTGGCAGATGAGCACGCTGGCCTTGAACTCCCCCTTCTGCGCCGCATGCGTGCGGCCCAGCGAGCCGTGGAAGCTGGCCACGCCGCGCAGCGGCAGGCCGATGCGGGCGGCGTGCAGCGACAACGCACCGCCGAGGCAGTAGCCCATGGCGCCGATGCGATCGGGATCGACCAGCGGGTGAGCGCGCAGCTGGTCGTAGGCGGCGCGCAGGCGCTCGGTCGTCGCCGCCATGTCGGCGAACAGGCCGTTCATCAGCGTGCCGGCTTCGGTCGGGTCAGCCGCCTCGCGGCCGTCGCCGTACACGTCGGTGGCCATGGCGACGAAGCCAAGGCCCGCCAGTTCCCGCGCGCGGCGGCGCAGGTAGTCGTTCAGGCCCCACCACTCGGGCAGCACCAGCAACCCGGGCCGCTTGCCCTCCCTGGCGGGGTCCACGGCCAGGTAGCTGGCCAGTTCGCGTCCACCAGCGTTGTAGCGGCGCACCTCGGTCTGCGTGCGGTCGGGCATCGAAAGCATCCTCCGGATCGTGGAGGTCTACTTTGGCAGCGTGATGCGCGCCTTCGCAAGCCCGGCTCCGCCCGGACACCGGTTGTCGACGACGCGCAACAGCTGCTGCAGTGACGGCTCAGGGAATCGTCTTGCTGACCACCTGCGACACGTCGCTCTCCAGGCCGTCCGCGGTGTACGAGGCGACGGCGAAGTACCAGGTGCCGGCGCCGAGGCTGCTGACCACATAGCGCGACAGCGAGGGATTGGCGACCGTGATCCGCGTGCCGAGGCTGCCCGCCGCGTTGCCGTACTTGACGATGAAGCCGGCGAGGTTCTGCAGCGGCGAGCCGTCCGACTTCTGTGTCGGCGCGAGCCAGGACAGCGTCGCCGAACCCGAGGCGGTGGGCAGGCTCGGCGCCGGCGGGGCGCTGGTGGCGCCGTCGCTGCGTACCTCGCAGCGCTTGCCCGTGCCCGGCGAGGGGTCGCCGAACACGGAATTCGAGCAGGGCGTGCTGCCCGACACGGTCCGCTCCGACCAGCGGTTGTTCCACGGTTCGCCGTAGCGGACGACACGCGTACCGGTAAAGGCACAGGTCGAGCCCTCCGAGGCGCAGAAATCCCAGGTCGAGCTCGCGATCGGCGGGGTGCCGGAGCTGGGCGGCGCGGGCGCCGGCGGCGGCGCGGGCGGCGGCGGAGCGGGCGGCGCCGGGGCCGGGGCCGGCGGCGGCGGAGCGGGCGGCGTCGGGGCCGGCGGCGGCGGCGCCGACGGCGGCGTGGCCGGCGGGACCGGGGCGGGCGGCGGCGGG
>JBIIDW010000146.1:0-5675 GCA_044238215.1 Steroidobacteraceae bacterium | reverse complement strand
TTCTTCGCGGAGCTCCGCGTCTCGATCGCCTCGAGCACCTGCATCGCGGGTTCCCCGGCGCTCAGGCGAGCGCGGTGACCTGGATCTCGACGCGGTAATCGGGCGCGGCGAGCTTCGCCTCGACCGTAGCCCGCGCGGGCTTGGCGTCCGCTGGCACCCAGGCGTCCCACGCGCGGTTCATCTCGGCGAAGGTGGCGATGTCGGCAAGGTAGACGTTGGCGCTGAGGATCTTCGACCTGCTGCTGCCGGCGGCGGCGAGCAGCCGGTCGATCTCGGCGAGGATCTGCCGCGTCTGGCCCTCGACGCCGGCGGAAGGATCGGGCGCCACCTGGCCGGCGAGGAACACGAAACCGTTGGCGACGACGGCCTGCGACATGCGCGCGCCGGATTCGATCCTGCGGATGCTCATTGCTCTACTCCACGCGGCGCCCAGCGCGCCGGGCGCAGCATAAACGAAAAGGCCCGCCTTTCGGCGGGCCCTTGCGAGGGTCACGAGGACCCTGGGTCGATCAGAACTTGTAGGTCAGCGTCGCAAAGGCGCGGCGCCCCAGCACGTCGTAGTTGCTGATCGCGACGGCGTTGCCGATACGCGTGGCACCCGAGC
This sequence comes from Steroidobacteraceae bacterium, assembly GCA_044238215.1. GTDB lineage: Bacteria > Pseudomonadota > Gammaproteobacteria > Steroidobacterales > Steroidobacteraceae > UBA964. The sequence goes on along the minus strand of JBIIDW010000146.1, from coordinate 5,071 downwards.
CCGTCGAGACGTACGGCGGGTCCTGGTTGAGCACGTTCTGCACGCCCACGATGACGCTCCACTTGTCGGCGCGGTAGCGCACCGAGACGTCATGCGTCATGTTGAAGTTCGCCGTCTGGTCGTACTTCGCCGCAACGCAGGTCGTGGAGGTTGCCGCGGACGTGAGGCAGCTCGGGAACCCGCGCCAGCCGAACGTGTCGCCGCCGTAGAACTCGTCGTTGGACGCCGACGAGAACATGTCCATGTTCCAGTTGAACGTCCACGGACCACGGTCGAGGTTCAGGTCCAGGCTCGCGACCCACTTGTTGTTGTAGATCTGGCCGCGCGAGTTCTGCTCGGGGAAGGCCGAGAAGACCTGGAAGCTGTCCTTGATCGAGTACGTGACCAGCGCGTTGGCACGGAACGTGTTCTTGCCGAACCGCTTGTTGAACCGCGCCGTCCAGTCGATGCCCTCGACCACCTGGTTCGAGATGTTGACGTAGGAGTTACGCACCTCGAGGATCTGGCCGAAGTTCGGCAGCGCGCGGTTCGTCTCGCGGGTGAACAGCGAGCAGAACGGGCTGTTCGGGAAGTCCGGCGAGTTGTAGCACTGGCTGACGATGTTCGCCGAGCCGAACTGCGAGACCTGGTTCTCGACCTCGATCCGCCACCAGTCGACGGCGAGGCTGACCGGCAGGCTCTCAGGGGTCCAGACGATGCCGACGGTCGAGTTGTTGGAGGTCTCGGCGTCGAGCACGCCCGCGCCGCCGCCCGTGATGACGAGCGCCGACGAGTTCGGGTTCAGCCAGCCCGGAGGCAGGTTGGCGCCGCCCGGCCCGCAGTTCTTCTGGATGCTGGGGTTCGAGCTCGTGTCCCAGTTGATGCAGGAGTCGATGCTCGACTGGGCCGTGAAGCCGGTCTGGTTGGCCAGGAACAGTTCGAACAGCGCCGGGGCGCGGAACGACGTGCCGTAGGCCGCGCGGACGCGGAACGAGTCGACGACCTGCCAGTTCAGGCCCAGCTTGTAGGTCGTGTCGTCGCCGTAGCTGTCGTAATCGGTCCAGCGGAACGAGCCGTTGAACGACAGCCGCTTGATGCCCGGGATGTCCTGAAGCAGCGGCACCTCGACCTCGGTGTAGGCCTCCCTGACCTCGTCCGAGCCCTTGGTACGACCCGCCGACGTCTGGCCCCAGAGGTTGCCGACGCGCGCCTGGGCGCCCGGGATGTCGTCGATCGAGTCCTTGCGGGCCTCGACACCGAGCACGAAGCCGACGTCGCCGGCGGGCAGCGAGAACAGGTTGCCGTTGACCGAGGCGCCGAACAGCGTCTGGTCGTAGGTGGTGTTGCCGACGTCGCGGGTGAACAGGAAGTCCTTTTCCGACTGGCTGAACTCACCCGAGAGGATGGTCTGCGGCCGGAACCAGTTCACGGGGGTGCAGGTCGCCGGACCCGAGATCGTGATCGCCGCAGGGTTGCACGCCGTCGTGCCGGTGGTCGCGACCACGCGGTCGTTGTAGATGATGTCGTTGACGTACTGCGCCTTCGACTCGGTGCGCTGGGCGAAGGCCTCCCAGCCCCAGTTCTGCAGCGCGCCGACCGAGAACTCGCCGCGCGCGCCGATGACGCCGCGCGTGAACTCGACCTCCTGCTCCTGGTTGGTCGGGATCGTGACGATCGACCGCGAGGTGACGCCGAACGGGTTCGACGGATTCAGCGCCGACACGTTCGGGAACAGCTGGCGCCAGCTGCGCTGCGCCGACTCACGCTTGTTGTAGAGCGCCTCGCCGAAGACCTCGAAGGCGTCCGAGAACTCGTAGCTGCCCTCAGCGAACACGGAGTTGCGGGTCACCGGGCTGACGAAGGTGCGCGAGCCGAAGCGGTCCGGGGCGTTCGGCACGGTGGCCTGCGACGTCTTCCAGAGCTCGAGCTGCTGGGCCTGCGTGAGGGTCGGGCGGAGCGCCGCGATCTGCGCGAAGCTCAGGCCCACACGGCGCCAGCCGGCCAGGTCGAGGCCCAGCGGCCCGCCGCCGGCGACGGCGGTGGTGTCGGGCACGAAGCGGCCCTGGGTGGTGACGAAGCTGCCGGTGCCGAGCCGGTCGACGACCGAGTCGAGGATGTTGAAGCACTTCGAGGCGCCGGTGGCCGGATCGATCAGGTCCAGTTCCTTGCCGGTCGTGCCGTAGAAGATCGAATTCGTGTTGGTCGTGACGTTGATCAGGCGGTCCTGGGCGCAGTTCAGGAATTCCCGGTCGCGGACCTCCATGGCCTCGCGGTCGAAGTACTCGTAGGAGACCGAGAACCCGCCCTTGTCGAACTGCTTGCCCCAGGCTGCCGAGGCCAGCTTGACCTCACCGCCGCCGTCGAACACCGAATTGCCGGAGAGCGTGAGCTCGGCGTCGTCGAGGTTCTTGCGCGTGATCAGGTTGATGACGCCCGCGATGGCGTCGGAACCGTAGACCGACGAGGCGCCGTCCTTCAGCACCTCGGTGCGCTGGACGATCGAGCTGGGGATCGTGTTGAGGTCGACCGCCGCGAGCTGGCCGCGCGCGCCGGCAGGCGACAGGCGCCGGCCGTTGAGCAGGATCAGGGTGCGCGAGGAACCGATGCCGCGCAGCGCGACGGTATTCGCGCCCGGGCCGTTCTCGGTCACGAAGCCGGTGGTCTGGTCGTTGATCTGCTGGGAGCCCGACGCGAGGGTCGAGGTCTGCAGGATCTCGGAGGTGCTCAGCAGGCCCTCCAGCGAGGTCTCCTCGCTGGTGATGATCAGCACCGGCGAGGCGGCGGTGAACTCCGTGCGCCGGATGCGCGAGCCCGTGACCGTGACCTCCGCGAGGTCGTCGCTGGCACCCGAACCGGCCTGCGCCGACTGGGCGCGGGCGTCACCGATGGCCGCGCTCTGCGCGACGATGGCGGCGACGAAAGAAGAAACCAATGCAGCGCGGTTGCCGCGATTCATGGAGAGCCCTTCCCTAAAATGTTGCTTTTTTAAGTTAGTCGCCCGCGGGGGACCCGCCAGGCGCGTTGATGAGTTTGTAACACGCCGGCCGCCCCGCCGCAATTTCAACGGCTTGGCGGCCAGCGCTTATGTCCGCGCCGGCGGCGCAGCTGTCGTTGCGTCAGCGCGACACCTGGTCGATCGCCGGCTGCTCGATCGTGACCCTGCCGCCCGGCCCGAGGTGCGCACCGAGGAACCGGTCCATCTGCGACAGCATCTCGATGCGGCTCGGGCTGCGCGACAGCCAGTGGTCCTCGTTCGTGAGCTTGTAGACCTCGTGCGGCTTGCCCGCCTTCTTCAGTGCGGTCTCCATGAACTCCGACTGCACGTAGGGCACGACCGTGTCGTCGACGCCGTGCATCAGCATCACGGGCGCGCGGACGGCCGCCACCCCGCGCGCCGGCGAGTACTGAGCGACGTCCGGGTCGGTCGGCTTGCCGATGTGCTGGCGCCAGAACTTCACGACGCCGGATTCGAGACCGTAGCGGTTCTCCTCCCAGCGCAGCATCTCGACGAGGTCGGACACCCCTGCGACGCTGATCGAGCAGGCGTAGAGATCAGGGGTGAAGGACGCGCCCGCGAGCGCTGCATAGCCACCATAGCTCGCACCGGCGATGCAGACGCGCGACTTGTCGGCGACGCCTTCGGCGATCAGGTGGGTCACGCCGTCGGAGACGTCGTGCTGCATCACCTGGCCCCACTGGCGGTAGCCGGCCCGCATGTGGGCCTCGCCGAAGCCGGTCGAGCCACGGAACTGCGGCTGCAGCACCGCGTAGCCGCGCGAGGCCAGGAACTGCGCCCACCAGTCGAAGGCGTAGCCGCTGTCGCGGGCGCGCGGGCCGCCGTGCGGCAGCACCACGAGCGGCAGGCCCTTGGCCTCGCGGCCCGGGGGCAGCGTCAGGTAGGCCGGGACCTTGTAGCCGTCGCGGGCCGCATAGGTGATGTTGCGCGACTCGCCAAGCGGCACCTTGGCCAGCTGCGGGTACTCCTGGCCGACGATCTCGGCGCGGTTGCTCTGGAAGTCGACCAGCATGTAGACGCCGGGGTGCGAACGGCTCACCGCGTAGGCGAGCACGTAGCGACCATCGCGGGTGTAGCCGGCGATCTCGATCCGCCGGCCCGGCATGGCGGCGGCAACCGACTTGACCCGCGCCTCGGCCTGCTTGTCCAGCCACTGCAGGCGCTGCTCGAGTCCGCCCAGACGGACGCCCTTCAGGCTGCGATCGTAGACGTCGCGCACCACGCCCTCGACGTCGTGCTCCGGATCCTCGAACAGCACCTTTGGCCCGCTACCGTCGAACGGGATCGTCCACAGGCGCTCGCGTGCGCCGCCGCGGGGCCCGAGCCCCAGCACCGCCTCGCCGTCCGCCGAGAGGCCCAGCAGCCCGAAGTCCGGGTCGGTGTCCTCGTAGACCTGCACCCAGTCCTCGCCACGCTTGGCGCGGACGACCTTGCGCTGCTCCTTGCGGAAGTTCTCGATGCGGGCGCGGACCTTGCCGCCCTGGTCGACCAGGAAGCTCGAAGTGTTGCGGCTGCCCTTCTCGACGATGCGCCACTTGCCCGTGCTGGTGTTGACGCTGACGAGGCTCAGCGTCGCCGAGTCGGGCGATGCGCCGGCCGCGGCGTTTTCGAGGATCAGCGCCGACATCAGGACCTCGCCGGGCGCCGCGCCGTAGCGCGACACGAAACCGGCATTGCCAGGGTAGATGCGGTTGTTGGTCTTGGCCTCGAGCAGCTGGATCGAGGAACCGTCAAACGGGTTGATCGCGAACACCGCGCCGACCTCGGACTTCTCCTCCTGGTCGCCCTGCTGCGCCACCGTGATCGAGAAGGTGGCGATCAGCGTCTTGTCGTCGACGAAGAACATCCCGCGCAGCTTCAGGTTCTGGTCGAAGTTCACGCGCTGGATGATCTTGCGCACCGAACGGTCGAGCACGACGATCGACACCTGCTCGGCGTTGATCGACGAAGCGAGCAGGCGCCCGTCCTCCGACAGCGTGACGTTGTCGACCACCGGGGTCGTGCCGAAGGCCGCCACCGGCGGCAGGGTGGCCGACGCCGCAGTGGCCCAGCACAGCAGCAGGGCGGTGGCGAACG
>JBIIDW010000145.1:0-5689 GCA_044238215.1 Steroidobacteraceae bacterium | reverse complement strand
CTGGAGCACAACCTCATCAAGGCGCACCGGCCGCGTTACAACGTGGTGCTGCGCGACGACAAGAGCTTTCCCTACCTGTGGCTGTCGGGCGGCCACGAGTTCCCGCGGCTCTCAGTCTACCGCGGCTCGCGCAACCTGCCCGGGCGCTACTTCGGTCCCTATCCGAACGCCGGCGCGGTCAACGACACGCTGCACCACCTGCAGAAGATTTTCCGCCTGCGCGGCTGCCGCGACACCTATTTCGCCAACCGCAGCCGGCCCTGCCTGCAGCATCAGATCGGCCGCTGCTCGGCGCCCTGCGTGGGGTTGGTGTCGCGCGAAGACTACGCGCGCGACGCCGAGGCCGTGACGCGCGTGCTGGAAGGCCGCAACGACGAGGTCAATGCCCAGCTCGCCGCGCGGATGGAGGCTGCCTCCGAACGCCTCGATTTCGAGACGGCGGCGGTGCACCGCGACCAGATCGCCGCGCTCAAGGAAATCCAGGCCCAGCAGATCGTGTCCGCCGACGACGAGCGCGATGCCGACGTGTTCGCGCTGGTCGGCGATCCCGGGGGCTATGCGGTCAGCGTCATGCCGGTGCGCGGCGGGCGCAGCCTCGGAACCTACAGCTACTTCCCGCGCGCTGCGCTGGCCGAGCCCGCCGAGGCGTTGTCGTCGTTCATCATGCAGTACTACGCGGAGCAGGAACCGCCGCCCTTCGTCTACACCGGCCTCGTGCTCGACGACGCGGAGGCGCTCGGCGAGGCGCTCACCCAGCGAGCAGGCCGCGTCGTGCGGCTGCGACGGGCGCAGCGTGGCCTGACGGCGAAGTGGGTCGACCTCGCGCGGGAAAACGCCCTGCAGGCCCTGCGCATGCGCATCGCCCGGCGGGAGGGCTACGAGGAACTCTACGCGGCGCTGGGCGAACTGCTGGGCGGCGCCCCGCCGGCGCGCATGGAGTGCTTCGACATCAGCCACATGCAGGGGGAGGGTACCGTCTCCTCCTGCGTGGTGTTCGGCCCCGAAGGGCCGCTGAAGAAGGAATATCGCCGCTTCAACATCGCCGGGATCGCGCCGGGCGACGACTACGGCGCGCTGAGGCAGGCGGTCGAGCGGCGCTACCAGCGGATCGCCGCCGGGGAGTTCCCGGCGCCCGACCTGCTGGTCATCGACGGCGGTCCCGCCCAGGTGGCCGGCGTCGTCGAGGCGCTGGATGCGCTGGGGTTCGAGGCCCTGCCGGTGGTCGGTGTCTCGAAGGGGCCCGACCGCCGCCCAGGCCAGGAGCGGCTGCACCTCGGGCGCGACCCGACGGCGCCCCCGCTGATCCCGGGGCCGCAGTCACCGGCGCTGAACCTGATCCAGCGCATCCGCGACGAGGCGCACCGGTTCGCGATCGCCGGGCACCGGCGCCGGCGCGCCCGGCGGTTCAACGAGTCGATCCTCGAGAGCGTGCCGGGTCTGGGCCCGGCCAAGCGGCGGGCGCTGCTGAAGCACTTCGGCGGGTTGCAGGGCGTGCTGCGGGCGGGCATCTCCGATCTCGAGCAGGCCCCGGGAATCGGCGCGGCGCTCGCCCGAAGCCTTTATGATGCGCTTCACCCTGGCGAGTGAACGATGCTCTGGACCGTCCCCAACGTGCTGACCTGGATGCGGATCGTCGCGATCCCGCTGGTCGTGGTCCTGTTCTACCTGCCTTTTCACTGGGCCGACCCGGCGGCGGGCCTGCTGTTCGCGGCCGCCGGCATCACCGACTCGCTGGATGGCTACTACGCGCGCAAGCTCGGCCAGACCTCCCGCCTCGGCGCGTTCCTCGACCCGGTGGCCGACAAACTGATCGTCGCGGTCGCCCTGGTGCTGCTGGTTTCGAAGGACCCGCGTGCCGTGGTGGTGCTCGCCGCGGTCATCATCGTCGGCCGCGAGATCGCGATCTCCGCGCTGCGCGAGTGGATGGCCGAGATCGGTGCGCGGCGCAAGGTGGCCGTCTCGCGCCTCGGCAAGTACAAGACCATCCTGCAGATCGTCGGGCTGTCGATGATGCTCTACCGCTGGGACCTGTTCGGGCTGCCGATCTATACGCTCGGCCTCGTGCTCACCGTGATCGCGGCGGTGCTGACGCTCGTGTCGATGGTCGACTACCTGCGCGCGGCCTGGCCGGAGCTCAAGGGCGCTGCGCATCCTTGACTTGCGGCGGCTTGGCCCTACAATTCCGCCTCTGCGACGCGGGAATAGCTCAGTTGGTAGAGCACGACCTTGCCAAGGTCGGGGTCGCGAGTTCGAGTCTCGTTTCCCGCTCCAGTTTCCCTCCGGAAGCCCTGGCGGCGGCAGCCCCGGGGCTTCTTGGTTTCTGCCCCCGGGCAGGCCGGGAGGTAGTCCACCGCGGCTAGGTGGCAGAGTGGTCATGCAGCGGCCTGCAAAGCCGTGTACGCCGGTTCGATTCCGACCCTAGCCTCCACCCCTTCGTTCTCGACGGGCCGGCGCTGCCGATGGCGGACGTGCCCGGCGCATGGCCTCGACCGCAACTCGAGCGCGGCGGTTGAGAGGAAACAGGGGGGTGCGGAACCCTGTTCGCGCCGGCGGGTCTCTGGCAGCAGTACCCACCGAGGCCACCCTTGGCGCAGGCGCACCCATTTCGACCGTCACGCGGTGCCATCGCCCTGGCTGTCTCGCTCGCGCATCTGTGGCTGTTGTGGGCGATGTTGCTACCCGCGCGCCTCCCATCGCCGGACGCGCGCGACGCCCCTGTCGGCACGTGGCTGATCGTTCACACGCCTGAAGTGCCGCCAGTCGTGGCGCCTGACGCTCCCCCGCCGCCTGCCGTTGGCAGGAGCGTTCCGGCCGCTGCGGTCGCAACACCGCCTGCCGCCACGGCTCGTGATTCCGGCGTCGATACGACGGTACGCCCGCGTGTCGACTGGCAGGCCCAAGGCGCGCAAGCGGCGAGCCTGGCGGCCGCGCGAATGCAGGCGCCGGGTGCTCGCAGCTTTGGCGAAACGCCGCGTTCCCCCTACAACACCTGCAAGCCTCGCCGCCGCAGCTGGGAGTGGAAACCGGAGCCCGGCAAGGTGGGCATGGCGGGCTTGCTGCCGTTCGTGCGTGTCGGCGATCGCTGCGTCGTCGGCCTTGGGTTCTTTGGATGCACACTCGGTGAACCGCCGCCCGCGAACGGCACGCTGCTGGAGGACATGAAGCGCGACGAGCGACCGCGTTCCTCGACGCCAGGTTCGGAGCACTGCGAGGAGGACGACGGTAGCGATTCGGGTGTCGCGACGAGCGACCCTCAGCCGTGATTTCGCCAGGAATGAACAGTCCACGCCTTGGGGCGTGACGAACGCCGCCCGCCCCGGTATCTCTTTGCGTCGGGGCTCTTTCCGGCCTCGCTGCGCAGGACTTCATCATGGCCATCATCCCGTACACGACGAAGATCGACTTCATGAGCCCGCGCTGGAACCGGGATGCCTGGTCCCGCATGCAGGCCGACATGGACAGCAGCAAGGAGCGCATCTGCTACTGCACCGGCAACATCATGGCCGTGCGCCCGGGAGAGGCGATCAAGCCGTTCCTGGGCTTTCATACCTTCCTCGCTACCCGGCTGCTGCCGCTGCCGGATGGCAACATCCGCCGCGTCAACAAGGAAGTGATCTTCTACGCGAACCTGACGCGCCTGGGTCAGGCTGGGGAGATCATCGACCAGTTCCACAACCCGTTCACGGACGAGGACGTGCGCGTGGTGCACGCGATCAACGACCCGTTCAACTACACGATCAGCGAGACGCTGATCCTCGTGCCGGAGGACTTCCGCGGCGACCGCACGAATCTGCCGAAGATCCCGCTGATCTTCCCCTGGCAGCAGATGGATGCCGAGACGTTGATGCTCGCGACGGACATGCATTTGAACTATCCGAATCCGCTGCAGCCCGACAAGTGGCCGCGCGAATCGGCGGGTCCGCGTGCTCAGGTGACGGAGATGATGCGCTACTTCGTCAAGCGCAAGGATCTCGAGAACCCGGACCTGACGGCGGTGCCGTATGTCGGCACCTGGCATCGCGTTTCCCCGTGGCTGCCGTGGCTTCTGATGGGCCAGGCGCCGGGTCACTGCATGTACGCGTCGACGATGACGGCTGGCAGCGACATCGGCATCCTGCCTGCGCACGTACGCGAGTTCGCGGAGAAGAACTGTCCGCACATGCTGACGGCGCCGACCGAGGACTACGGCCCGAGCCACTCGAGCCTCGAACTCTACTCGCGGCAGCAGACGCCGATGCCGCCGAGGTAACTGCGCGGAGCGCGGCGCGTGCTGAGGCTGCTCGGATTGCTGCTGGCCGGATATGCCGCGGTCTGCCTGCTGCTGTTCCTGACGCAGCGCTCGATGATCTATTACCCGGTGCCTTCAGGCGCCGCACCCCCGGCCACGCGACTGACGCTGGATGTCGATGGCGCAGTGCTGCAGAACTGGGTCGTCCGGCGCGATGGGCGCCGCCGTCGCGGGCCCGCCGCCCCGCATGCTGTCTCGCATGCGCAGGTGCAGCTCGCGCGTGCGGTAATCGATGATGATCTGATCGACGAGGCCGAGAACGTCCATGCCGAGCATCAGCGCCGGCTCGCGGGTCATGCGCCAGTGGCGGAAGATGTGCACGTCGCTGAACGTGAACGAGGCGCCGCGGACCGTGACGTCGCCCATGCGGATCACTGGCATGCGCACGCGATTGCCACGCTCGACGTCGAGCGTGACACCGACGATATCGGTCTCGGGCGCGTTCTTCAGGCTGCGTCGCAGCGCCTCGAGCAGCGCCGTATTGCCCAGCGAGTCCGGCGCGCCCGTGTCGATGACGGCCTTCGCGCGCACGTTGCCGATCAGCACGTCGACGAGGATCAGGTACTGGTGCCGGAAAGTGATCGGCAGCTTCTGGAAACCGGGCCCGACCCGCTCGCGTCGCGAGCGCTTGATGGTGATCGAGTCGCGGCGGAAGTCGATGACGATGCGCTTGTCGCGCAGCCCTTCGTTGCCGAGGATGCCGTCCGCGCCGCCGAACACGTCGGCGACGATCGGCAGGTTGATCGGCGCGATCAGCAGGTCGCCGATCTCGAGCCGCTCGGCCCGCGCCACGGGCACGACGGCCTCACCCGTTACCCCGCGCACGCGGACGAGGGTGTCCGAGCGCGCCCCCTCGCCCAGCTCGCGCGCGACGCGATCGACGATGACCGAGCGGTTCGCGCCGGTATCGAGCACCAGCCGGTAGGGGCCCCGGCCGTCGATGTACACCGGCGCCCAGATGCGCCCGATGCGGTCCCGCAGTGTCGGCGCGACGTAGCGCGGCTCGGGCGCGGAGACGGTGACCTCAGGGAGCGGCCCCGGTTCGAGCGCGGGCGGCACCGCTGGCTCCGTCGCCTGCACCGGAGCGTCCCGGACCTGTGTGTCTCGGCTCTGCGCGGCCGCGGCAGCCGCGCAGACCCCCAGCAGCAGGACGAGCGCGCACCGCGGCCCCGTCATGGGCTACGCGCTCGTGCTCACTGACGGCCCGGACTCAGCAACGTCGCGCCATCCGGTCATGCCAGCCCGGTCGACGGCAAGGTCAGTGGGCGAGGCAGGAACGTTGGCCATGTGGTGAGTATACGGAGGCGGACGGACACGTACCGCGCGTCGATCCGCGACCGGCGTCACCACTCGAATCAGCACGTCGTGCTCCGCCATAATCCAGCCGTGACCGTCACCGCC
>JBIIDW010000144.1:0-5712 GCA_044238215.1 Steroidobacteraceae bacterium | reverse complement strand
CGGCGATGCGGTGCGAGACGATGCCACCCTGGGTCTTGACGCCCGGCGAGGCGGCCTCGCCCTGGAAGTGGATCGGCAGGTGGATGCGGATCTTCTCGTCCTCGAGCACCCGCTGCAGGTCGAGGTGCAGCACCTGGTTCCGGGCCGGGTGCATCTGCAGGTCCTTGACGATGGCGGCCTGGGTCAGCTCGCCCACCTTCAGGCCGATGATGGTCGAGTAGAACTTCTCGTCCTCGATGAGGGTGACGAGCTTTTCGTGCGACAGCGACAGCATGCGCGGCTCGCGCTTGCCGCCGTACAGGATTGCCGGCACGCGCCCCGTACGACGCAGGCGGCGGCTCGCACCCTTGCCCTCGTCGTCACGGAACTCGGCGGCGAGTTCGAAAGAGATCTTCATGATGTGGACTCCTGGTTGTATGGCTCCACCCCGCGACCAGGGTGGACTCAGTCGACGTACAGCGAACTCACCGACTCCTCGTCGCGGATGCGCCGTATCGTCTCGCCGAGCAGGCCCGCCACCGACAGCTGGCGGATCCGCCCGCACTGCTTTGCCTCCGCGCTCAGCGGGATGGTGTCGGTCACCACCAGCTGGTCGAGCGCGGAGCTGGCGATCTTCTCGACGGCCCTGCCGGAGAGGATCGCGTGCGTGATGTAGGCCACCACATGGGTGGCGCCCTCGTCCTTCAGCGCCTGTGCCGCGAGGCAGAGCGTGCCGGCAGTGTCGACCATGTCGTCGATCAGCACGCAGCTCTTGCCGGCGACGTCGCCGATGATGTTCATGACCTTGGACTCGTTCGGCCGCGGCCGGCGCTTGTCGATGATGGCGAGCTCGACGTCGTCGAGACGCTTGGCGAGCGCACGGGCACGTACCACGCCGCCGACGTCGGGCGACACCACGATCATGTTCTCGTAGCGCTGCCGCCAGGCGTCGCCGAGCAGGACCGGCGAGGCGTAGACGTTGTCGACCGGGATGTCGAAGAAACCCTGGATCTGCTCGGCGTGCAGGTCGACGGTGAGCACGCGGTTGATGCCGGCGCCGGCGAGCATGTTGGCAACGAGCTTGGCCGAGATGGCCGAGCGCGTGGCGCGCGGCCGGCGGTCCTGGCGCGAGTAACCCATGTAAGGCACGACGGCGGTGATGCTGCCCGCCGAGGCGCGCCGGCAGGCGTCGGCCATGATCAGCAGTTCCATCAGGTTGTCGTTCACCGGCGGGCAGGTCGGCTGCACGATGAAGACGTCGCGGCCGCGGACGTTCTCCATCAGCTCGAGGTTGACCTCGCCGTCGCTGAAGCGGCCGACGAACGCGCGGCCGAGCGGCACCATCAGGTGACGGGCGATGTCCTGCGCGAGCGCGGGGTTGGCGTTTCCGGCGAACAACGCCAGTGTCTGGGTATCCAAGGACGTACCTTCAGTGTTCGGCGGCGCCGAGTGGCTGGGGTGGAAGGATTCGAACCTCCGAATGGCGGGATCAAAACCCGCTGCCTTACCACTTGGCGACACCCCAGCATGTCGATGCGGTGTCTGTCGTCAACCCTCGGCCCGGGCCGCCCCGCCCTCGCCCAGCTGCCCGAGCAGGGGCGAGCGCTGCAGCCCGCGCGCCACCCAGGCCCGCCACAGGTCCGGGACCCGCGCCGCGACCCGCTCCGCCGCGGCGGCGGAAGGAAAGCGGGCGAACAGGCAGGAGCCGGTGCCGGTGAGCCTCGAGGGCGCAAACCTCGCGAGCCAGTCGAGCGCTTCGGCCACGGCCCCGTAGCGCGCGCGCACCACAGGCTCGCAGTCGTTGCGGCCACCCGACTCGAAAAGGGCCGGTATTGTGAGGACGGGGGAATTTCGTGTCAATTCAGGTGCCTGGAATATCTCGCGGGTCGGCACCGCCACGCCGGGATGGATGATCAGATACCAGCTCTCCGGCAGCCGCAACGGCGTCAGGCGCTCGCCCACCCCTTCCGCCCAGGCCGATTCCCCGCGCACGAACACCGGCACGTCGGCACCGAGCTGCCGGCCGAGGTCGCAGAGGGCGTCCACCGACAGCCCCGTGCCCCACAGGCGATCGAGCACGCGCAGCGTGGTGGCCGCGTCGGAGCTGCCGCCGCCGAGCCCGCCGCCCATCGGGATCCGCTTGCGGACGCGGATCACGGCGCCCTGCCGGCAGCCCGTGGCGGCCTGCAGCGCACGCGCCGCGCGCACGCACAGGTCGTGCTCGGGCGGCACCTCGCGCAGGCCCGCGGCGCCCTCGGCGGCATCGTCGGCGCGGGTGATCGTGCCATCCGGCATGAGGTCGAAGGCGAGCGCGTCGGCCAGCTCGACGATCTGGAACACGGTCTGCAGCTCGTGGTAACCATCCGGGCGGCGTCCCGTGACGTGCAGGAACAGGTTGAGCTTCGCCGGCGCAGGCCACCACTTCCGTGCTTCAGCGTCGTTCATCGACCGTCCTCTCCCGCCCACTGCTCCACCAGCAGCCGCAGCCGCGCGAGGCCGCGCACGGCGTCGATCCGGCGCGGCAGCCCCGCCGCGTCGCCGGCATAGGCGCGATAGGCCACCTGCCAGCCCGCCTGGCCCAGCGCCTCGAGGCGTGGGGCGTCCGGCGACAGCCGCTCCTCGTCGACACCGACGGCCGGATCGGGCACGCCGAGCACCCAGTACCGCAGCGAGGCCAGCGGCAGCTCGAAGCCGAGTTGCCGTTCGAGGTCGGCGCGGGCCGCCGCACCGTCGAGGCGCTGGCCCCGGGCGTTGGTGAGCGTGAGATCGCCATCGCGCGCGACCACTCGCAGGCCGCCGATCCCGAGCGGACCGTCGAACTCGAGTTCGCCACGCGAACCCGCCTGCACCCAGCGCAGCGAGGCGGAGAAGCCGGCATCGCCCGCCGCGACCGCAATGCGCCCGCGCAGGCTGAAGCCGGCCAGCCGTTGCAGCACGGCGCGACGCTCGGGCCAGCCGACGTCGGGCGGGAACCCGGGCAGTACCGCCACGGGGCGCAGGGGCGTCACGCAGCCTGCCAGCCAGGCGGCGCCGGACGCGCCGGCGAGCAGTTCCAGCGCCCGCCGCCGGGCCGGTCGCGCGGGACCCGCCTTCGGCGACACCGGGGCGGCCTCAGCGCGGGGCGGCGCCGGACGGTTCGGCGCCGGTGAACCGCTCCAGCACTGCACGCAGGGGCCTGGAGTCGGGGGCGCGGGCCAGCGCGCGCGCCCAGACGACCCGGGCCTGGGCCTTGTCGCCGATCACCCACAGCACCTCGCCCCAGTGTGCGGCGATCTCCGCCTCGCGCGACAGGCGCCACGCACGCTCCAGGAACGGCAGCGCGCCGGCGGCGTCGCCGCGGCGGAAACGCACCCAGCCGAGGCTGTCGACGAAAGCGGCATTGTCCGGCCGCTGCTGCAGCGCGCGGCGGATCAGGCGCTCGGCCCGCGCGAGATCGCGATTGCGGTCGGCGAGCGTGTAACCGAGCGCATTGAGCACGGAGGAGTCGTCGGGCCGCTCGCGCAGCAGTGCCTCGAATGCGCGCAGCGCCTCGCGGGTGCGCCCGGCGCCCTCGAGGATCATTGCGCGCTGGTAGAGCAGGCCCGGATGTGCGGGATGCCGCCGCAGCGCGGCGTCGAGGCCGGCGAGTGCGGCGTCGTGCTGGCCCGCCTCGGACAGCAGCTGCGCCTTCGTCGACTCGACTTCGACGAGATCGTCGCGCTCGGCTCGAGCGTGCTCGTCGAGCAGCGCGAGCCCGGCGGCCGGGTCGCCGCGGCGGATCAGCAGCGCGGCAGCGCGGGTGCGCGGCAGCAGGCCCGCGCCCGCCTCGACCAGGCGTCGGTAGCTCTGCAGCGCGAGGTCGAGGTCGCCACGGCGCTCGGCGATCAGCCCGAGGTAGAACACCGCCTCCGCCGTGCCGGTACCGCGCTGCAGCCTCGCGCCGAAACGACGCTGCGCGTCGGCAAGATCGCCGCTGGCGAGCGCGAGCAGCGCCAGCCGCCGCTCGGCCTCGGAGCGCAGTTCGGGCAGCTGCGCCAGCCGCTCGGTTTCGCGAAATGCCTCCTCGGTGCGATCGAGCTCGACGAGGGTCTCGGCGAGTGCGAAAGACTGCTCCGCCGGATCGAGCCGCGCCGCCTCGCGTGCCGCGTCGAGGGCGCGGGTGTCGTCGCCCGCCGCGACCGCGATCGCCGCGGCCAGCCGCGCGCCGGCCGCCGTGGCCGCCCCGCCGCGCGAGCGTGCCGACTCGAGCAGGCGCGAGGCGGCGCCGAGGTCGTCGGCGGCAGCGGCCAGCCGCGCAAGCGCGACCAGCGTGTCGGGGGAAGCGGTGGCGCGGTCGACCACCCGGTCGAACGCGAGCCAGGCGGCCGGCGCATGCTCGCCGTCGGTGACGAGCGGCAGCAGGTCGCCGAGCGCGCGATCGGCCTCGACGTCGGGCTTGGCGAGCAGAGCACCGAACAGCCGCCGCGCGTCGTCGATGCGCCAGAGCTCCAGCGCGACGAGGCCGGCGGCGCGCAGCGCATCGACGTTCTCGGGGTCGATGGCGGCCCAGCGCTGCGCGGATTGCCACGCGGCCGGCAGGTGCGCGCAGGCCAGCCCGACGTCGGTTGCCCGGCGCGCGATGCGCGGATCGCGCGAGCCGGCCGCGGCCCGGGCGTAGGCCTCGGCGCCCGCGCGGCAGTCGCCGCCGTTCAGCAGCAGTTCGGCCGACGCCAGCCGCGCGGCGGCGTCGGCCGGGGCGGCGGGCTGAAGGGCCGCCGCAGGAGCACACGCGAGCACGGCGGCCAGCAGCGCGAGGACACGCGTCGGCGACGCCGCGGTATGCAGGGGCAGCATCGTCTGACTATAGCCGAAGCGCGCGCCCGCGGTCGCCGCCTCGGCTTGTCAGGCCCCGCGCAGCCCCCGACAATCGCGGGCCGCGGTCGCCCAGCCCGCTCCCCCAGCCCCGCCGGCCCACACCCGCCCGATGAAGGACTCCATCCGCCTCCGCCTCGACAAGGCCGCCGACCGCTTCGAGGAGGTGGGTCGCCTGCTCGCCGATCCGGCGGTGGACGGCGGGTCGAAGGAGTTCCGCGAACTGTCGATGGAATACGCGCGGCTGACCCCGCTGGCCGAGGGCCACGCGGCCTATCGGCGGCTGGAGACGGAACTCGCGGCCGCCGAGGCGATGGCGGGCGACGCCGACGCCGACATGCGCGCGCTCGGGGCCGAGGAAGCGGCTGCGCTGCGCGAACGGCTCGGCGCGGAGGAACGCGAACTGCGCCGGCTGCTGATGCCCGCCGACCCGCGCGACGCGCGCAACATCTACCTCGAGATCCGCGCCGGCACCGGCGGCGACGAGGCCGCGATCTTCGCCGGCGACCTGTTCCGCATGTACTGCCGCTACGCCGAGCGGCGCGGCTGGCAGGTCGAGACGCTGTCGGTGAACCCGGGCGAGCACGGCGGCTACCGCGAGGTGATCTCGCGCGTGGTGGGTGCCGGCGCGTTCTCGCGTCTCAAGTTCGAATCCGGCACGCACCGCGTGCAGCGCGTGCCGGCCACCGAGGCGCAGGGCCGCATCCACACCTCGGCCTGCACGGTGGCGATCCTGCCCGAGGAGGACGAGATCGACGCCATCGAGCTCAATCCCGCGGACCTGCGCATCGACACCTTCCGCGCCTCCGGCGCCGGGGGCCAGCACGTCAACAAGACCGACTCGGCGATCCGCATCACCCACCTGCCGACCGGGTTGGTGGTCGAGTGCCAGGACGAGCGCTC
>JBIIDW010000143.1:0-5773 GCA_044238215.1 Steroidobacteraceae bacterium | reverse complement strand
TCGAGGGCCGAGAGGACGAACTCGGGCGGGCCGTCGCGCTTGCGATCCGCACGCTGAAGGACGCCATCCCCTACCAGCACGAGATGAACGACGCGCTGGTGAAGATGCACCTGAACTCGCTGCAGTTCGCGAAGAACAAGGGGCTGGCCCGGCAGTACGTCGAGCACGACGTGCGCACGATGCAGCCCATGCTGCAGCGCATGAAGGCCATGATCGAGAAGACTGGCGACCGCGAGATCGCGCTGGTCGGCATGTTCGACCGCACCAGCTGCCTGTACCAGCTCTGCCTCGACCTCGAGGCTGCTCCAGGCCGGCGCACGTTCACCTTCCCCTTCAGCCGCGTCCTGGCGATCTCGCGCAAGATCGGCCAGTTCGACCTCACGGATGAGGAAGTCCACGAGACGTGGCTGAAGCCGAGGCTGTACGGCTACGCGGAGGTGCTGGGCGTGCGGATCCACGTGTCCGGGATCGGCCCCGACAACAAGGTCACCGTCAGCCTGGCGGAGTGAACCGGAATCGTCCTTGCCGTCCGCGTGTTGGGCGCGGCGGGCGCGCGGCTTCCCAGGCGGTGTCAAAACCGCTAAACAACCTGACCATGTCAAGCGGCGGAGACACGCCGCCGAGGGTTTCCGGCGAGGCGCCCTTCCGGGGAGGCGTCTGGCCGGTCGGTCGGATGTTTCGGGGGGTTCATTCATGTTCAAGCCATCAGGATGGCGTTACGGCCTGTTCGCCGTTCCGCTGACGATTGCCGCGGGCACGCCCGCGGTCGCGCAGGAGCCGGTGGACTCGGTCGCCGTGCTCGAGGAAATCATCGTTACGGCGCGCAAGCGCGAAGAGAACCTGCAGGACGTGCCGATCGCGGTGACCGCGATCTCGGCGGAGCAGCTGCAGCGTGAGGGCATCAGGGACGTCGAGGGGCTGATCGAGCGCGATCCCAGCCTGTCCTACGACCTGGGTATCGCCCCCTACGACACGCGCATCGTCATCCGCGGCCTGTCGCCGACCCGTGGCCGGCCGAACGTCGCGAGCCTCATCGACGGCATCGACGTCTCGAGCGAGGCCATCGGCGTGGCCGGTGGTTCGTTGCTGATCAACCCGCGGCTCGTCGACGTGCAGCGGATCGAGGTGGTCAAAGGGCCGCAGAGCGCGCTCTACGGCCGCAGCGCCTTCGCCGGCGCGATCTCCTACGTGACTGCCGATCCCGACGACGAGGTCGCGGGCAGCGCCTCTGCGGACTTCAACAACCGCGAGCAGTCCGAGGTCAAGGGCAGTCTGTCGCTGCCGCTCACCGACACGCTCGGCGTGCGGGTCAACGGCTACTACTTCAACGACGACGGCTACTACAAGAACTCCGTCAGCGGCGCCTCGGTCGGCGGCGGCAGCGGCCTCGGCGGATCGCTCACCGTCAAGTGGACCCCGAGCGAGCGCTACTCGCTGAAGTTCCGCACCGAGTACGCGGACGACGAGTTCGACGAGCCGGCGCAGACCAACGTGCCGTTCAACGGCACCTCGACGATTCCGGCGGCGGCCTCGAGCTGCCGCACGTACTCGGTCGCCAACCCCGCGGGCGGCGCCGCGCTGGTGGCCACCGGTCCGGTGCTCGACAATTCCTGCGCCACGCTCGACCCCATCGCCGCCATTCCCGGCGTCGTGGCCAACCCCGTGCGGCTGTTCGAGACCGGCACGGGCAACCGCGGCATCTACGACGACGCCATCGTTCCCTCGTACCGCGGCTCGCTCGGCAGCGCGCGGGGCAAGCAGGTCGCCTACAACCCGGACTACACCCAGTCGCGCGACAACGGCCTGACCGGGCCCGAGTTCCCGGGCAGCAACCGGCAGGTGCTGCGCCTGTCGGCCGTGCAGGAGTTCTCGACCTCCTTCGGCACCTTCGCGTCGCTGACCGGCTACACCAAGGCCGACGTCTCGGTGGACCTGGACTTCGACAAGACGGCCAACCTGACGGCGCAACAGAACATCAAGACGGACAACCGCACCGAGCAGTTCAACCAGGAACTGCGCTTCACGTCCGACTTCGACGGACCGCTGCAGTTCATCGCCGGCGTGCAGTACTGGACCGAGCGGGCCGACCAGGTCGACCGCAACAACACGGTGTTCGCGGCAGGCACCAGCTGCGTGCTGGTGGCGGCGATTCCGTTCCCGACGCCGATGGGTGTCTGCGTCCCCGGCGGCGGCTTCACGAGCACGAGCGCGTCGCCCTACATGGACGACGTGGGGGCGGCGCGCACGCCGTCACTGGTTCGGCGCTTCGTCGACCACACCTCGGCTTACCTCGAGTTCGAATGGGACGTGACCGACTCGCTGCGGCTGATCGCCGAGGCGCGCTACGTCGACGAGGACAACGAGGTGCAGGGCCCGATCACCGCGGGCAACCAGGGCCCGGGCACGGTGATCCTCTGCGGTGCCACCGGCAACTGCAACGTCGCGGCGAACATCCCGTACGCGGCGCAGCCCGGGCTGCCGCGGACCTTCGCCGGTGCGCGGCAGGTCGGCTTCGGCGGCTTCACGCGGAACGACTCCTACGTCACGCCGAAGGCCACGGTGCAGTGGCAGCCGTCGCGCGACCTGAACGTCTATGCGTCGTATGCGCAGGGCCAGAAGCCGGGCGGCTTCGCGACGCTGACGATCGGCGCTTTCGGTCTCCCCAGCCGCGCTGACGTGGAATTCGAGCCCGAGAAGATCGCGGTGTACGAGGTCGGCGCCAAGTGGACCGCGCCCAGTCGTACTTTCCAGCTCAACGGCTCCTATTTCTACCAGGACTTCACGGACAAGCAGGTCAGCACGCAGGTGATCATCGGCAACACGCTCGGCAACCGCGTCACGAACGCCGGGGGCGGCGTGCTGCAGGGGCTCGAGCTGTCGAGCCTGTGGCGTGCCACCGACCACCTGAGCTTCGGCCTCGGCGTCACGTACTTCCTCGAGTACGAGTACACCGACTACGAGACGCTCACGGGCGGCGCGGCGGAGATCGCACGGGTCAACAACTGCGTGCCGGTCGTCACGGTGGTCGCGACCTCCACCGGTGCGAACCAGGCGCAGACCACCTGCCGCATCAGCCGCACGGGCAACAAGTTCGAGGACACCCCCGAACTCGCGGCGGCGCTCAACGCGTCGTACCGCCGGCCGCTCGGCGACGCCGGAGCGTCCTGGTTCGTCGACGTCGACGCCACCTACACGGGCGAGCGCTTCACCGAGGACGACAACACGATCTGGCTGGACTCCTACTGGCTCGCCAACCTGCGCTTCGGCGTGGAGAACGAGCGCTGGTCGGCGCTGGCCTACGTCGACAACCTGCTCGACGACGACACCATCCGCTCCGGCGGTACGGGGCCGGGCAATGCGTTCGCGGACCTGCGGACCGGCGTCGTGGCTGCGGGCGGGGTCATCCCGGGCAACCTGCGCAACCCGGTCGCGGCCTTCGGCCTGTCGATTCCGACAGCCGTGTTCGCCGACCTGCCGCGCCCGCGGACGATCGGGCTGCGCGTCAGCTACAAGTTCTGACGCGCGCCCGGCGGCGATCCGTCGTGGGGGCTGTCCGCGAACCGGGCAGCTCCCCCGGTCTCGGGGCGCGCGCCGGCCGTCGATTACCGTGGGGGGAAAGCCATGCATGACGAAGGGGCGACCTCGCGACGCGAGGTGCTGACGGGCGGCCTCGCGCTCGGGCTGGGTCTCGGCGGGGCGCTGCTGCCGGCCGCGAGCGAGGGTGCCGCGGCCCGCGGCGCCGCCGCGCCGGACTTCACGGACCCCGCCGTCAACCTGCGCGAGGTCGTGCGGATGCAGGGCAGTCTTCGCGAGGAGGACGTGCCCTGGTGGTTCACCGGCATGATCTTCGCAGTCACCGGCGAGGGCGAGACGCCTCGACCGCTCGTGCGCTTCGAAGGCATGGAGATCTACTGGTTCGAGCACGTCCCGGGCGGCTATGTGCTCGGCGGGAACACGGTGACCTTCTTTCGGGACGTCGAGACGGAGGCATTCCTCCACGAGTTCCAGAACCCTTGGACCGGGCGGCGCGACGCCGTCCGGCCGGCGGTGCAGGGCGGCAACCTCGGCTTCAGCTACTCGACCGACGGCATCTGGCCGGTGCGGCTCGACGGCACGGCCTTCGGCGAACCCCGGCGGCAGCCGCTGCGCCTGCAGTGGCACTCGATGCGGGACCACGTCTGGCTGCAGCACCAGACGGTCTATCCGCCGGGAATGCCGCCGATGCACGGCCAGCGCCAGTCGATGTTCGTGCCGCGTCGCGACTTCCTGGACCGGCACATCGACGCTTTGCCGGCGGCCTTTTCCTCGACCGTGTTCATGGGGTGGCTCAAGTGGATGGACATGAAGGATCGGCCCGGGCACGTCGTCTGGCATGCCTCGGGCGTGAAGCTGCGCAGCATCGCGGACCTGCCGCGCGAGTACCTGGCCCGCGCCGAGAAGGAGTATCCGGAACGACTGACCGCGCGGCCGCGCGCCAGGTCATGAGGCCGCTGCTGCGCGCGCCGGGCCTCTGCGTGCTCGCACTCGCGTCGGCGCTCGCTGCGGCCGCGGGCGGCCGCGATGCGCCGATCCGCTTCGCCGACGAGACCAACGCCCGCGGCGTGCAGGATGCCGCCGTCAACTCGACCGGTCCCACGTTCGGCGACTACGACAACGACGGCGACCTCGACGTGTTCGTGCCCGTCGAGGACCTCGCGCCCGGCCTCGCCGACCGGCTGTTCGAGAACGACGGTCGCGGCGTGTTCCGCGACGTCGCCGCCGAGCGCGGCGTGCAGAACGCCGGCAGCCTGAGCCGTGGAGCCGTGTTCTGCGACTTCGACAACGACGGCGACCTCGACCTGCTGTCGGCCAACATGCCGCCGGGTCAGGCGCGCCAGCGCCACGTACCGACGACGCTGTTCCGCAACCAGCTCGTCGAGTCCGGCAACGTGGCCTTCGAGGACGTCACGCGAGCCGCGGGCCTGATGCGCACCGGCAACGACGTGGACCAGAAGATCGGCGGCATCGGCGACACGGCGGGCGGCGTCGGTTGCGCCGATTACGATCGCGACGGCGACCTCGACATCTTCTGGAAGAACACCGACGGCGACGTCGACAACGCGCTGTTCCGCAACGACGGCAACTGGCGCTTCAGCGACGTCACCTCCGCCGCGGGCGCCTCGGTCCAGTCGAAGCTGAAGGACTCCAACGCACAGGGTTCGCCGAACTGGATCGACTTCGACCAGGACGGCTGGATCGATCTGCTGGTCACCAACGAGCGCGACAGCAAGATTCTGCTGCGCAACAAGGGAGACGGCAGCTTCGAGGACGTGACCCGGGCCCGCCGCCCGCCGAGCGGCATACCGTTCCTGAACCCCGGCTACGCCCAGGGCGCCTGCATCGCTGACTACGACAACGACGGCGACATGGACGTGTTCCTGCCGCTTGCCGACCAGGCCAGCCGGATGATCATGAACCGGCTGAAGGAGCGGGGTGCGCTGCAGTTCGAGGACGTCACGGCAGCCTCCGGCGCGGGCGTGATCCGCGGCGCGCGCGGCTGCGTGGCTGCCGACTTCGACAATGACGGCCACGTCGACCTCTACCTCAACAATGGCGGGCCCTCGAACATCCTGATCAACGACGTGATTGCCGACTTCCCGCCCTTCGTGCAGTTCTACATCGCGTGGGAACCTGCGGCGAACACGCTGCTGCGCAACGACGGCGACGGCACTTTCACCGACGTGACTGCCGGCTCCGGGGCTGACGGCATGGGGATCGGCTCGGGAGTCGGGGC
>JBIIDW010000142.1:0-5818 GCA_044238215.1 Steroidobacteraceae bacterium | reverse complement strand
GGCCTGGGCCAGCGTGAAGATCTCCTCGAACTGGTCGAAGATCAGCAGCGGGACGACGGGCCTGCCGCTCGCGTCGCGCAGCTCGTCGTCGCGATGGTGCAGGAACTCCCACAGCGACTCGCCCTGCGAGGCCGCCCCGGGCCGGGTCCACGTGCCCGCCGCGCCGGTGGCGCGGAGCACCGCGAGCTTGATCTGTTCCGCCGCGGATGGCGCCTCGGGACCGTAGTCGACGCGCACGTAGACCGGGCAGTAACCCTCGGGCCGCAGGCGCGGCACGACGCCGGCGCTCAGCATCGAGGTCTTGCCGAGCCCGGACTGGCCGAAGAGCACGGTCAGCAGCTTGCGCTGCACGCGCCGCGCCAGTTCAGCGACCTCGTCGTCGCGACCGTGGAAGTAACCGCTCGCGTCCTCGGTGAACGAGGCGAGGCCCGGCCACGGGTGCTGGGCGTCGAGCGCGACGCCCGCAGCCGCGGCGCTGGCGTCGTCGGCCACGCTCATGCCCCTCCCGCGAACAGCTTGCGCAGACGCTCGACGAGCACGACGGCGCCCTCTCCGTCCGACAGCCGGGTGAAATGCGCTGCCTTGAAGCGGTCGGGCACGCGCGCGGTGACCTCGGCGGTGTCGTCGATGCACACCGGCAGGATGAACACGGCGTCATCGGCCATGTTGCGGGCGCGGTCGATGGCGTAGCTCCACTCGCGGCGGAAATAGGCCTCCACGCGCCGCTCGGTATTGGCCGAGACGACGGGGACGAAGTAAGCGCAGCGAGCGATGTTGCGCTGGATCTTGCGGTCGTAGTCGTCACCGCCCTCGAGGCGGTCCATGTCGAACCAGACCCGGATGCCGGCCTGGTCCAGCGCAGACTTCAACTGCTGCACGGCGGGCAGGTCCTCGCGTGCGTAGCTGATGAACACCGAGTGCTCCGGCATCTCGACCGCCGGCGGCAGGAAGCGCGCGGGTGCGGCAGCGCTGCCGGCGGCGGCGCGGGCACCACCGTTCCTGGCAGTCCAGCGACGGTGCAGTTCGAGGACGAATTCCTCGGCGCCCGTGTAGACGCGCGTGCGCAGGCTGACCTGCTGCAGGAAAGCCATCAGGCGCTCGTCGCGCACGGAGTAGTCGTCGGCCAGCACCTCGCCGACGTCCCGGGGGTCCGACAGCCTGCGCCGCTTCGCCATCCGCAGGAACAGCCGTGCCAGCCAGTTCGAGAAGCTGCTGCCGATCAGCAGCAGGTGGTTGTTCTCGAGCTCGTGGAACAGGCGCTGCGGGGTCAGGTGCTCGCTCTGCAGCGCGCACATGAACTCGAGCGTGTCCTCCTCGGAGATGACGTAGGTCGGGGAGGCCGACACCCTTCCCAGCAGGTGATACACCACCGGATTGTTCATCCGCTGGCGCTCGACCGCGAGGTCGGCCACGCGGTTCGGCGCATAGCTGACGACCTGCGTGGCGGGAGCCCCACCGAAGCGGACCTCGTTGATCACCTGCTCGAGGTAACCGTCGAAGCTGGTGCTGACGAACAGGTCGAAGTCGGTGATCTCGGCGAGCCGCCGCAGCGCGAGCGGCGGCTCGAAGGTAGCCTCCCGCAGGATCGAGCGCAGCCGGGTGTAGGGCTCCTCGCGTCGACCCCGGGAGGCGAGGTGCCAGCAGACGACGTCGTTGAGCGTGAAGGGCTGCGGCAAAAGCGACAGGTCCACCCCGAGCCGGGCCGCGAGCCGCTCGGCGACCCATTCGTAGAACGGGCGGGGTCCGGTGTCGGTAGGCACGACGAGGAGTTCGGGCCCCACGATGGGCACGACCCGCCGCTCCTCGATGTAGTTGAGGAGATCGTCCCAGGCGTCTTCGTCCCATGAGAGCTGGGGAGGCGGGACCGGCAGGGGGCGGCTCATCGGCACCCTCGTCAGGCGGGGATCGACCCTCCGGCGATGTTAGCAGCGCACTTCGCCCCTCGCGAGGGCGTCAGCTGCGGCCCCGGCCCCCGCGCCCTGCCCCACGATTCCCGGACCGGTTGCGCCTCGAGGTCTCACGCTTGGGTCGCCCGGCCGTTCGCACGAAGGGATTCGCGTCGGTCCGGTACTCGACGACGACCGGCGAGGCGAACAGGTCGAACTCGCGCCGGAACACGTTGGCGAGATAGCGGGTGTAGGCCTCGGGCACGTCTTTGGTCTGGTTGCCGTGCACGATGATGCGCGGCGGGTTACGGCCGCCCTGATGGGCATAGCGCAGCTTGATACGGCGGCCGCGCACCAGCGGCGGCTGGTGCTGCACGAGGGCCTTTTCCAGTGCCTTCGACAGGCGCGGCGTCGGGATCTCGGTCATCGCCGCGTCATAGGCGCGGATCGTCGCCTGCACCAGTTCACCGACCCCGGTGCCGTGCCGCGCCGAGATGAAGTGCACGGGCGCGTAAGGGACGAAATCCAGCTTGAGCTCCAGCTGCCGCCGGATGTCCTCGCGCTGGTCGCCGGGGATGCCGTCCCACTTGTTCACGGCGATCAGCAGCGCGCGGCCGCGCTGCAGCGCGATGCCGAGCACCGAGGCGTCCTGCTCCCCGATGCTGTCGTGGGCGTCGACGACGAAGATCACGACGTGGGCAGCGTCGATGGCCTGCAGCGTCTTGCTGACGCTCGCCTTCTCGACCTCGTCCGCGACCTTGGCGCGCCTGCGCACGCCGGCGGTGTCGATCAGCACGAAATCGCGGCCGTCGCGCGCGAAGGGCACGAAGATGCTGTCGCGCGTGGTGCCGGGCATGTCGCTGGCGATCACCCGGTCCTCGCCGATCAGGCGATTGACGAGGGTCGACTTGCCGACGTTGGGCCGGCCGATCACGGCGATGCGGATCGTGCCGCCGGGAAGGTCCGGCGCGGTCGCCTCGGCGGGCTCCTCGAAACCTTCCAGCGCGCGCTCCATGAGCTCGCGACAGCCCTCGCCGTGGGCCGCCGCGATCGCGAGCGGTTCGCCGAGGCCGAGCGCGTGGAAGTCGGAGGCCGCAGCCGCAGGGTCGAGGCCCTCGGCCTTGTTGACCACCAGCAGCACCGGCTTGCCCGAGCGGCGCAGTTCGCGCGCGACCCAGTAGTCCTGAGGGTTGAGGCCGGCACGGGCGTCGGCGAGGAACAGCAGGACGTCGGCCTCGGCGACCGCGCGCTCGGTCTGCGCACGCATCGGCGTCTCGATGCCGGACGGGTGCTCCACGAGGCCGCCGGTGTCGACGACGATGTAGGGCATGGGACCGAGCCGGCCGTAGCCGTACTGCCGGTCGCGGGTGACGCCCGGCATGTCCGCGACCAGCGCGTCACGCGTGCCGGTCAGCCTGTTGAAGAGCGTGGACTTGCCGACGTTGGGCCGACCCACGAGCACGACGACGGGCAGCATGCGCGGCCCCTCGGCCGCGATCGCCGGCGGCAGGGGTGCGCCGTGTCTCGGGCTCAGGAGCCTCCTCCCGCCGCGGCGCCACCCGCGTCCTGCCCGGAGGCCGGGCCCGGCGCCGGATTGCGCGCCCGGAAGGCCGACAGCCGGCCCTTGTCGTCGAGCACCACGAGCACGTCGCCGACGACCACCGGCGGATTGCTGACCCGGCCGCCCGCGGAAGTGCGCGCGACCAGTGAGCCATCGGCCTTGTCGAGCCAGTGCATGTAGCCCTCGAAGTCCGTCACGACCACCTGCGGACCCACCGACGCCGGTGCCGAGAGGCTCCGACGCTTGAACGCATCCTGCCGCCAGAGCTCGATGCCCGTGCGCCGGCGCAGCGCGATCACATCGCCATCGGATGACGAGACGTAAACCCGCTCTTCGTCATGGTCGAGGCCGCGGTGGCTGGAGATCTCGCGCGACCACCAGACCTGCCCGGTGTCGAGCGCCAGCATGGCCACGCGCCCCTGGAAGCCGGCCACGAAGACGTCCGGACCGGAGATGCGGATCGCGGAATCGATGTCGACCAGCCGCTCGAGCTCCGTGCGGCCGCGCGCCGGGCTCACGAGTGCGTCCCAGAGGATCTCGCCGTCGTCGGTGCCCACTGCCAGCACGCGCCCGTTGTCGAAGCCGCTGACCGCAACGGTGCCCTCGACCGCCGGCGTGGCTGCGCCACGCAGGGACAGGCGCGGTACCGGCTGCTGCTCCCGCCAGAGTTCGCGGCCGTCGTCGATCGCAAGCCCGACCAGCCGACCGTCGACGGTCCGGACGACGACTGCGGCCGCCGCCACCGCCGGGGCGGAGAGCACTTCACCGCGGACCTTGGCGCGCCAGCGCTCGGCGCCGTCACCCTCGGCCAGCGCGATCACCTCGCCGTCGGACGATCCCACGACGACGAGCCCGGCGCCCACCGCGGGGCCGCCCGACAGCGCCGCCCTGGTACGCGTCCGCCAGAGCGGGCGTCCGGTGGCCACGGCGAACGCGGCGACGTCGCCGCCGTGGCCTGCGGCGAACACGGCCTCGCCGGACGCCGCTGGTGCCAGGCCAAGCCGCAGCACGGGGTCGTCCCCGGGAAGACTGGAACTCCAGAGCCGGTCCACGCGCAGGCTCTGCCTGAAGTCGACGAGTTCCGCTGGCGGATCGACCTCCTTGTCCTTGGAGCAGGCCGCCAGCAGCGCCAGCAGGGCAAGGGCCGCGAGGCGCAGCAGGGGACGTGAGTGCGGGCTCATCGGTTGCTCCGTGACGGACGCGGCCACGGGGCTCACGGCGCCTTGACCGGCTGGACGGGTGGCGACTGCACCGGCGGCTTCACACCGTCGGCAACCAGATCGCCGATCTTGAGTTCCAGCGTGACCCGGTCGAGCACGCCGTCCTTGTCGGCGTCGCGGGCCTTTTCATAGGCCGC
The DNA here is from genome assembly GCA_044238215.1 of Steroidobacteraceae bacterium. Taxonomy (GTDB): domain Bacteria; phylum Pseudomonadota; class Gammaproteobacteria; order Steroidobacterales; family Steroidobacteraceae; genus UBA964. Next base: position 1,014 of record JBIIDW010000142.1, on the reverse strand, counting down.
CAGCGCCGCGGCGCGGTCGCCCTTGGCCAGCCGGGCGTCGCCCCTCACCTCGTCGAAACGTGGCCCGAACGCACCGGCCTCGGCGCCGTCGAGAGTGGCGAGGGCCGTGTCGGCGTTGCCCTGCGCGAGCTGGACGCGAGCGAGCCGAAGCCGGGCCACGAGCTGCAGCTCGGCGTCCTTCGAACCCTTCATGACCCGCTCGAGCCGCTCCGCCGCCTTGGCCAGCTCGTTCTGGTCGACGAGGTCGCGGGCGCCGGCCAGGTCGGCCTGGTCGGCGTAGGGCGACGACGGGTACTCCTCGCGCAGCTGGTCGATCAGCGTGAAGGCGCGGGTGCGGTCGGAGCGGTTGAACGCGCCGAGGATCTCCTCGTAGCGCGCGCTGGCCTGCTGCGCGCGCTGCTCCACGCGCTGCTCCCACCAGCGCCAGCCAGCCAGCGCTCCGACGCCGATCACCACGCCTGCGAGCAGCCAGAGCCCGTTGTCGCGCAGCCAGAGCTTGACCCGCTCCCACTGCTCCTGTTCGTTGTACCCATCGTCGATCACGATCGCTCTCCCTTCGGACCCGCAAGCGCCGCGAGCCATTGTGAAACGGTCTCGACCGCGGACGCGAGCGGCGCCTCCGCCGGCGCCGCGGCGCCCTCGCGCAAAGGCTTGACCTGGACCACGCCGCGCGCGAGTTCGTCCTCGCCCAGCACCAGCGCCAGTGACGCGCCGCTGCGATCGGCGCGGCGAAACTGCGCCTTGAAGTTGCCGCCGCCGAGGTTCAGCTCGATGCGGCGGCCGGGCAAGGCCTCGCGCAGCCTGTCGGCGAGCCGCAGCCCGGCGCGCATTGCCGCCTCGCCCTGGGTCACGAGGTAGACGTCGGCCCCAGGGGCGGGAGGCGCGGCACCGGCCTGTTCGATCAGCGAGACGACCCGCTCGACGCCCATCGCGAAGCCGATCGCCGGAGTGGGCTCGCCGCCCAGTTGCTGAACGAGGCCGTCGTATCGGCCACCCGAGCAGACCGCATCCTGT
>JBIIDW010000141.1:0-5831 GCA_044238215.1 Steroidobacteraceae bacterium | reverse complement strand
GATCGAGCCCCCGGGCCAGGGCGACCCGCTGCGGGTCTGGGGCCGCCAGAAGGCCGGCGAGCCGTCGCTGTGGTGGCCGGTGGTCGCCCGCAACAAGAAGGCCATCACCCTGGACATGCGCCAGGCCGAAGGCCAGAAGATCCTCAAGGAACTGGTCAAGGAAGCGGACTTCCTGCTGGAGAACTTCCGCCCGGGCACCATGGAGAAATGGGGTTGCGGCTACGACGAACTCGCGAAGATCAACCCGCGGCTGATCATGATCCGGGTGTCGGGCTACGGCCAGAGCGGCCCCTACTCCCACCGGGCGGGTTTCGGCGCCATCGGCGAGGCCATGGGCGGCCTGCGCTACGTCTGCGGCGACCCCTCGACCCAGCCGTCGCGCATGGGCATCAGCATCGGCGACGAGCTGGCGGCCGTGTTCGCCACCATTGGCGCGCTGTCGGCCCTGCACTACCGGGAGAAGACCGGCCGCGGCCAGGTCGTCGACTCCGCGCTCTATGAGGCGGTGCTGGCGATGATGGAATCGCTGGTCACCGAGTACGACAAGACGGGCTACATCCGCGAGCGCACCGGCGCGATCCTGCCGAACGTCGCCCCGTCCAACGTCTACAAGACCGCCGACGGCCTGGTGCTGATCGCCGCCAACCAGGACACCGTCTTCGGGCGGCTCTGCGACGCCATGGGCCAGCCGACCTGGCCGAAGGACGAGCGCTTCGTCAACCACCAGGCGCGCGGCGCGAACCAGAAGCTGCTCGACGGCCTGATCGAGGCCTGGACCCAGACGCTGCCGACGAAGAAGGTGCTCGAGCTGATGGACGAGCACGGCGTGCCCGCGGGCCTCATCTACCGCGCCCCCGACATGCTCGAGGATCCGCACTTCCAGGCGCGCGACGCCATCGTCACCACGAAGCACCCGTACTTCGGCGACCTCAAGATGCAGAACGTCGCGCCGAAGCTCTCGGAGACGCCGGGGGCGATCCACGACGCGGCGCCCACCGAGCTCGGCCAGCACAACGACGACGTCTACCCCCGGCTGCTCGGCTACACGGCCGAGCGCATGGCGCAGCTGCGCGCCGCCAAGGTCATCTGAGGTCGCACCGATGTCGGAGAGCCTGTTGGAGAACTACGCGCGCGGCGGCTTCGGCAAGTCGCTGGCCTTCGGGCGGCGGCCTGCCCTGCTCGTCATCGACTTCGTCAGGGCCTACCTGCTGAAGGACTCGCCGCTCTACGCCGGCGTCGAGCAGGCCCGTGCCGACTGCGAGGTCCTGCTGGGAGCCTGCCGTGCCGCCGGTGTCCCCGTGGTGCACACCAACGTCGTGTACCAGCCGGGCGGCCGCGACGGCGGCGTGTTCTTCCGCAAGGTTCCAGCGCTGCGCTGCTTCGAGGCCGGCGCGCATCCCGAGCTCGCCGCGTTCGCGGAGGGACTGGAGCCGGTCGCTGGCGAGACCGTGATCTCCAAGCAGTACGCCAGCGCTTTCTTCGGCACGTCGCTGGCCTCGACCCTGACCGCCCTGGGCGTCGACACGGTGCTGATCGCGGGCCTGTCGACCAGCGGCTGCGTGCGCGCCAGCGCAGTGGACTGCTGCCAGCACGGCTTCGTGCCGGTCGTCGTGCGTGAGGCGGTGGGCGATCGCGCCGCCGGGCCGCACGAGGCCAATCTCTTCGACCTGCAGGCCAAGTACGCCGAGGTCGCCGACCTCGCCACCGTCTGCCGGTACCTGGCCACGCTCTCCCCCACTGCCGCCTGAGGCCCCGCCACATGCCGCAACTCGGACCGATCTCCTGCGTCACGGTCGCCGCGCCCGAACTGCAGCGGATGATCGACGCCTACCAGCTTTACCTGGGCTACGAGCTCGTCGACCACGGCCGCGTCGCGCCGGCCCAGGCACAGCTCTGGGCACGGCCGGGGCTGGCAGGGCGTCGCTACGCCCTGATGCTTCCCGGCGGCACCGGCAACACCTTCTTCCGCTTCGTCGAGAGCAGGCCGTCGCCAGGCTACGCGGCTTTCCGGCACATGGGCTGGAACGCGGCCGAGCTGATCGTGCAGGACACCGACGCGGCCGCCGCGCGCCTGGTCGACTCGCCGTTCAGCATCATCGGCCCGCCGGCCGACCTGTCGTTCACCGACAAGATCCGCGCCATGCAGGTGCTCGGTCCGTCCCGCGAGTCGCTGTACCTCACCATGTTCAAGGAGAAGATGGCGGAGTTCGACAGCCCGGACGCGAAGCACTTCATCGACCGCACGTTCATCGTGATCCTCGGCGGGCCCAGCGTGGCGGTGATCAGCGACTTCTACTCTAAGCACCTCGGCGTCGCGCCCGCGCCGCTGATGTCCGGCGTGATCTCGGTGCTGTCCAACGCGCACGGCATGCCGCCCGACACGCCGCACGAGCTCGCGGCGCTGGCGCTGCGCGGCCAGTCGTTCATCGAGGCGGACGCGATGCCCGCCGGCACGCTGCCGCGCAGCAGCGACGGCGACGAGCTGCCGCCGGCGATCTCGATGGTCAGCTTCGGTGTAGACGCCCGGCCCTCCACCGTCGACGGGCTCGCGCCGCCGGCCGCGCTGCCGCAGGCGCCCTACCATGGGCGCCGCGCCGGGGTGTGCGTCGGGGCCGCGGGTGAACTCATCGAACTCATCGAGACGCCGGGCTGACGTGGCCACGCCGGAGTCCTCACCCGCCGCGGCGCCGACCCGGCCCAGGGGCCACCGGCCGCAGGTGTTCGACGACCCGGCGGTCGACCAGCTGCACGCGGCCTACGTCGCGCTCGCGACGGAGCTCGCCGTGGCGTTCGAGCGGATCGACACGCTGGAGCGGCTGCTGGAGCGCCACGCCGGAGTCACACGCGCGGAGATCGACGACTTCGTCGCCGAAGGCGACGCGGCGGCGCAGCGCGACGCGCGGCGCGCCGACCTGGCCCAGCGCCTGCTGAAGCCCTTCCGTGATTTCCGCGAGGCCCGCATCGCCCGCGGGACCCCAGAGGAGTAGCACCATGGCCGATTTCACCCAGCACGAAATGCTTCCCTCGACCAGCCACGACGAGGAGTCGCGGCAGCAGTTCGTCGGCGCACTGCGCGGACACCTCTCGGGTCGCCTGATGCCCGGCGCCTACCGCGTCTACCACGAGAAGGTCGAGCCCGCGTTCAAGGCACGCCACGGCCGCAGCCCCGCCACCGAGCAGGAAGTGCGGGCGCAGATGACGCAGGAGCCCTTCTACCAGTTCTGGAGCGCGATGCAGCGCCGCAGCCAGGAGATGATGTGGGAGGCGGTCATCGATCCCACCGAGCGCCAGCTGCCCCAGCTGATCGAGCGCTCGCGCAAACTGTCGCGCCGCGCGCTGCGCGGCCGCCGCAAGGGCACGTTGCGCCTCGATCCCTCGCTGGAAGTGCCGCGCTATCACACGGCGGCGGACATCCACCTGCAGCCCGGCGGCTACCACACGGACTTCACGGCCGACGACGTTGCGGCGGGCGCCGTCTACGACAAGGGGATCAACCTCTACATGGGCGGCGCCCTCGGCCCCGAGAACGACCTGATGGGCAACACGCTCGTTGCCTTCGTTCGCGAGCGCCACCCGGACTTCCGGCCGGCTGCCATCCTCGACATGGGCTGCGCGATCGGCAACAGCTCGGTGGTGTGGGCGCGCGCGTTCCCGCAGGCCCGCGTGCACGGCATCGACGTCGGCGCGCCAGTGCTGCGCTACGCGCACGCGCGCGCGCAGGCGCTCGGCGTGGCGGTGGACTTCAGCCAGCAGAACGCCGAGCGCACCGACTTCCCCGACGCCAGCTTCGACCTCGTGCTCTCGCACATCGTGCTGCACGAGACTTCCAGGTCCGCGCTGGTCCGCGTGCTGGCGGAATGCCGGCGCCTCCTCAAGCCCGGCGGCATGATGCTCCACCTCGAAATCCCCCGTGGCCGCACGGTCATGGAGAAGTTCATGCACAACTGGGAGAGCTACAACAACAACGAGACGTTCTCCCGCTACATGACCGACCTCGACCTGAAGGGCGAGGCCGTCAAGGCCGGGTTCGATCCCGACGCGGCCTCGGTCGAGGAGTTTGCGCCGCAGCTCGACGTGGCGCAGATGAACTACACCGAGAAGTTCTTCTGGAAGATCCTCGTGGGCCGGCGCTGAGCGCCAGGCCCACGAGCCGGCGGCGATCATGCACCGTCCACTCGAAGAGCACGCGATGCTCCCCGCGCCGCGCCACGACGAGCGCGGCCGCCAGGAATTCGTTTCGGCTCTGCGCTCGCACCTCGCCGCCCGCCTCGCGCCCGGCAATTACGCCGTCTATCGTGAGCGCGCCGAGCCGCGCTTCGCCCGCGAGCACGGCCGGCCGCCGGCCACGCGCCACGAGGTGCGCGCCGCAATGGAGCAGGAGCCCGCCTACCAGTTCTGGAGCGCGCTGCAGCGGCGCAGCCAGGAAATGCTCTGGGAAGCGAGCATCGATCCGACCGAGCGGCAGTTGCCTGCGCTGATAGCCCGCGCTCGGCGGGCCGGCCGCCGCGGACCGCGCGGGCGCCGCCCTGGAACGCTGCGCCTCGACCCTACCCTCGTGGTGCCGCGTTACCACACCGCCGTCGACATCCACCTGCAGCCCGGCGGCTATCACACCGATTTTGTCGCCGACGACGTGGCCGCGGGCGCGGTCTACGACCGCGGCCTGAACCTGTACTCGGCCGGCAGCATGGGGCCGCGCAACGAGTACCTCGGCGACCTGCTGCTCGCGTTCGCACTGGGGCGCGACCCGGGCCAGAGTCCACGGCGAATCCTCGACATGGGCTGCGGCATCGGCAACAGCACCCTGCCGTGGGCGCGCCGGTTCCCCGGCGCCGAGGTGCACGCCATCGACGTCGCGGCGCCGCAGCTGCGCTACGGCCACGCCCGCGCCGAGGCGTTCGGTGTGTCCGTCCATTTCAGCCAGCAGAACGCCGAGCGGACCGGCTTCGCCGCGGGCAGCTTCGACCTGGTCGTCTCGCACATCATGCTGCACGAAACCTCGCGCACGGCGCTGCCGCGCATCCTGGCGGAGTCGCGGCGCCTGCTGCGCCCCGGCGGCCTGATGCTGCACCTCGAGATCCCGCGCGGGCGTGGCCCGCTGGAGCAGTTCCTCTACAACTGGGAAGTGTGGAACAACAACGAAACCTTCGCCGGCTGGATCACCGACGCCGACCTCGCGGCGCTGGCCCGCCGCGCCGGATTCGCGGCCCGCGACGTCGAGTGCGTCGACCACGCCGTGCAGCGGGAACGCGACCAGCGCATCTATTCGCAGGAAACCTACTGGAAGATCCTCATGGCGCGCCGCTGATCGCGCGCTGCAACCGGAGTCTCAGCATGGCCAGCAAGAAGACCTCATCGGCGCGTGCGCGCAAGCCCCGCGGGACCGCGAAGCCGGCCCCGCAGCGGTCACGGGCCGCCAGCCGAGGCGCCTCCGCGCGCGCCGCCGCGGCTGCAGCGCCGAAGCCCGCGGCCGGCGCACCGCCGCGCATCGCCCGCATCGCCAAGGGCAAGAAGCCCCAGTACTTCAGCGATCCGGCCATCGACAAGCTGCTGTGGATGACGCTGACGCTGATGGAGGAGCTGTCGGTCACCCGCGACCGCCTCGACACGGTGGAGCGCCTGCTCGCGGCGTCCCGTGTGCTCGAGTTGCGCGACATCGAGCGCTATCGGCCCGCCGCCGCGGCGGCCGCGGAGCGCGCCGCCCGCCGTACGGCCTACGTCGACCGGGTGATGCGCGCGGCGCAGTCGGAGCTCGAGGAACTGACCGCCCGCGGCATGCCGAAGAGCGAGGCGGAGGTCGTCGCGGCCGTCGAGGCCTGAGCGCGGCTCAG
>JBIIDW010000140.1:0-5860 GCA_044238215.1 Steroidobacteraceae bacterium | reverse complement strand
GGCCTGCGGCGATGCCGCCGGTCCAGCCGGTGCGTACCGCGTCGAGGATGCGCTCGGCGGTGGCCTTGCGGCCGACCGTGCGCGCCTGCGCGAGCAGGCGCTTCACCTCGCCGTCGCGCAGCGCGGGGCCGAGATCGGCACGGCCCGGGCGCTCCCAGCGCGCGTGCGCGGCCCGCCGGCCCGCGAAGGCCCGCGCCACGAGCCCGGCGCCGTTCGGCGCCGCGACGTACTCGGTGGCCAGCCGCATCGCCAGGGCGACCGCGTCCTCCGCGCCCTCGGCGAGCGCGTGCAGCAGACCGTCGGCGCGCAGCGCGGCGGCGTCGACCGTGCGACCGCCGAGGATGATCTCCAGCGCGCGCACCAGCGGCGCGCGGTGGCCCGCTTCCTCCAGCAGGCGCGGCAGGCGTTGCGTGCCGCCGTAGCCCGGCAGCAGGTTGAGCCTCACCTCGGGCTGCCCGAAGGTGGCGAGCGGCTCCGCGACGCGCACGTGGCAGGCCATCGCGAATTCCATGCCGCCGCCGAGCGCCACGCCGTTGATCGCGGCGATGGCCGGCTTGCCCATCGCCTCGAGCTTGCGGAACGCCAGGTGCGCGTTGTTCGGCAGCGGCAGCGCCTCCTCGAGCGAGTGCACGTCCTCGAGCAGCTGGCGGATGTCGGCGCCGGCGACGAACGCCGCGGTGCCCTGGCCGGTGAACACGACGACCTTCACGTCGTCGCGGCGCGCCACGTGGTCGACCACGATGTTGAGCTCGTCGAGCGCGCGTTCGTTCAGCGCGTTGACCGGCGGGTTGGTCACGGTGACCAGCGCCACGCGGGCGGCGCCCAGCGCGTGGTAGTGCACGCGGAAGTAGCGGAAGTCCTCGAACAGCTGCTGCTCGTCGGCGACTTTCTGGCGTGCCTGCCACTCGGCTATCGCGCGGCGCAGCTCGTCGATCGACTCGGGGTTGCGCAGCGTCGAGGTGTCGCCGACGTCCTGGCCCTCGACCAGCGCCCGCACCATGCGGCGCATGTACTTGCCGCTGCGCGTCTCCGGGAACTGACTGACCTCGACGAAGTCCTCGGGGATCGCGACCTGCCCCTTCTCCTGCCGCACCGTCTCGATCAGCCGCCGGCGGTCTTCCGCCGTCAGCTTGCGCCCCGGCGCGGGCCGCACGAACGCGAGCGGGGTCAGCCCCTTCTGCGCGTGCGGCGCGCCCACGACGATGACGTTGCCTACCGGCGACTCGGGATTGACCTGCTTGTCGCGCAGGATCGCCCCCTCGATCTCCTCGGTGCCGAGCCGGTGCCCGGACACGTTGATGACGTCGTCCGAGCGGCCGTGCAGCGAGAAACCGCCGTCGTCGTACTTCACGGCGAAGTCGCCCTGCGTGTACGCGTGCCGGCCCTGCCAGCGCGTCCAGTAGGTCTTGCGGTAGCGTTCGAAGTCGCCACGCCACGCCCGCGCCACGGCCCGGCCCTCGACGCGGAACTCGGACTCGCCGCCCCAGATCGTGCGGCACAGGTAGGGATACGGCGCCGCGATGACGATCTCGCCCTTCTCGCCGACATCGGCCGGGCGGGCCGCGACCTGTCCCGCGGCATCGGGCTCGCTGTCGGCCACCCACACGTCGCCGAGCACCCAGGGCAGCGGATACGTGTGCGCGTCGGCGCGCAGCGGGAAGTCGCCGTTGCCGGAGAGGTGGGTCCAGACGATGCCGCCGTGCTCGGTCGCCCAGTACGAGTTGATGTACCAGGGCGTCACGAGCTCCATGCCGAACTGCTGCACCACCGGCGAGGTCGGCTCGGCGCAGAAAGTGGCGACGCGCAGCGAGTCGCGGCGATAGGCGCGCACGTCCTCCACGTTCTGCGGATCGGTCATCACGGTCTTCAGGAACGTGACGCCGGCCTTGAAGACGTTGACGCGGTAGCGCTCGATGATGCTGGCGAAGCGACCGGCGCTCGGGAACACCGGCGCGCCCTCCGCGATCACGGTGGTCACGCGCGTGGCGAGCGCGCCGCAGATCATGTAGCTCTGGCCGGTGATCCAGCCGGGGTCGGCCACCACGTAGAGCACGTCGCCCGGGCGCGCGTCGAAAGCCACGCGCATCGTGTGCGCGACGCCGCTGACGTAGCCGCCGTGCACGTGCACCACGCCCTTGGGCTTGCCCGTCGAGCCCGAGGTGTAGATGAAGAACAGCGGGAACTCGGCGTCGAGCGGCTCCGGCGGGCAGGACGCCCAGATCGCGGCGACGAAGTCGCGGTCGGACAGCGCCAGCAGCTGCGCCTCGCTGTCCACCCTGAAGCCGGCGGCGCGCGCGGCCTCGAGCAGTTCCTGCTGGGCGGCGTCGGTGAGCTCGTGCGCCCAGCGGTCGCGCTCCGTTCGCCACAGCAGGTCGGCCTGCGCGGCGTGCCGCACCACGATCACCGTGTCGACGCGCGGCGGCGTCGCCACCAGCGCCGAGGCGATCGCCGTACGGATGCGGCTCGCGTCGGCGGACGAAACGCCCGCCAGCCGCTCCAGCGCGCGGCCCACGCCGCGCATGACGTCCGAGCGCTCGAGCGTGATCTCGTTCGCCACTGCCGCGCGTGCGCCGTCGAGGATCGCCGACACCTGCGACTCCGGCAGCGCCAGCGACGCCAGCGCGCGAGCGACCGCATCGATCGCGACCTCCGCCGGCACGTAGCCGTCGAGCGCCGGATCCGTGTAGGCCTCCTTGAACGCCACGACCTGCGCGTTGCGGTAGCCGCCGTCGGCCGTGATGACGATGCGCGCGCCGGCATTGTGGATCCGGTCCGACAGCGTCTTGTCGCTGAAGCCGCCGAAGACGGGCGTGTACACCACGCCGAGGCGCTTGCAGGCCTCCGTCCAGTACAGCTGCTCCGGGATGTTCGGCATGTTGATCGCGACGCGATCGCCGGCGCGAAGCCCCAGCCGGCGCAGCGCCAGCGCGCAGCGCGCCACTTCCAGCAGCAGCTGCCGCCGCGACACGCCGTAGGACACCACCGGGCCGCCGCGACCCTTGTCGAGCGACTGGTCCCAGCGGTCGCCCTCGAAGAACAGCGCGGTCTCGGCGCCGTGCCCCGCCAGCACGTGGCGGTCGACCTCGTTGAAGCAGGCATTGGTCAGGCCACCGCTGAACCAGCGGTAGAACGGCGCCTCGGAGTCGTCGAGCGCGACGCGCCACGGCTGGTAGGCCGTGGGCAGCGACGGCGTCACCGGCGCGCCGCTGCGGGCGTCGAATCCCTCCCAGCGGGCCGTGTCCCCGTTCCAGTGCAGCCAGGCGCCGTCGGGCCCGGCGGAAGGTTCGAACCAGTGGATTTCGCGCCGCGCGACGTCGCCGTGATAGGCGCCGGGGTCGGCGATGCAGGCGTCGCGGGCCCGCTGCCAGGCTTCACGGGTGGTGTAGGGGTTGACCCGCGCGGCAGGGGGGGTCACGAGCCCCGGGACGGATCCACGAGGGGGGCTCCAGCTCGAACTGGCCATCTTCCGATCTCCGACCCCCGTTCCGACACTAGCACGGCGCCTATACTTTCGCGAACCATGCTCATCGAACGTCTCTGGCCCGCCAATGCGTGGCGCAACTACCACTACCTCGTGGCCTGCCCCGAGAGCGGCGAGGCGCTCGCGATCGATCCGCTGGACTGGGAACTCTGCCTGCGCCAGGCCAGGGCGCGGGGCTGGACCATCACGACGATCCTGAATACCCACGAGCACCGCGACCACACGGGCGGCAACGAGGGGCTGCGCGCCGCCACCGGTGCCCGCGTCGTCGCGCATGCCGGCGCGGCGGGCCGGATCGGCGGAATCGACCGCGGCGTCGGCGCAGGCGACGTGATCCGCGTCGGCCGGCGGGTCGAGCTCGAGTGCCTCGACACGCCGGGCCACACCCGCGCCCACATCTGCCTGCTCGCGCACGGCGACTCGCCGGCGCTGTTCTGCGGCGACACCCTGTTCAATGCCGGGGCGGGCAACTGCCACAACGGCGGCGATCCGGGCCTGCTGTACGAAACGTTCGTCGACCAGCTGGCGCGCCTGCCGGACGCCACGCGCGTCTACGCCGGGCACGACTACCTCGAGCGCAACCTCGCGTTCACGCTCGACCGCGAGCCCGGCAACGCCGAGGCCGAGGCCCTGCTGGAAACCGCGCGGTCACGCCAGGGCGCCGACGCGCCGGTGGCGACGCTGGCCGACGAGAAGCGCGTCAATGCGTTCTTCCGGCTGCGCAACCCGCAGATCGTCGCGCGGCTGCGCGAGACCTTCCCGGAACTGCCGCCGGACCCCGATGCACGAACGGTGTTCCTGCGGCTGCGCGAACTGCGCAACCGCTGGTAACACCGGTTCGTCACGCCACCGGACTCAGCCGTTGCGGCCGAGGCCCTGCAGCATCTTCAGGCCGATCTGCATCAGGTCGGGCGCGCCGCCGCCCTGACCCGACGGCAGCTGCCCGCCGGGCGTCATCTGGTCGATGATCGTCGGCAGGAACTGCGCGAGCAGGCCGCCGGCCTGCTGGCCGTCGAGCCCCAGCCCCTGCGCCAGCTGCGCGAGCTGGCCGCCGCCGCCGAGCGCCTTGACCAGCGCATCGGGCGAGACAGGCAGGTTCTGGCCCGTGCCGACCCAGGACTGTGCCGCCTCGCCGAGGCCGGCCTTCTCCAGGTTGCCGATGAGCCCACCCAGGCCGCCCTGCTGCTGCAGCAGCGAGCCCACCAGCCCCATCAGCGCATCGGGCGACGCACCACCGCCGGCCCCCGGCGCCGCGCCGCCGGCCGCACCCGTCGCCATCTTCATCACGTCGTCGAGCAGACCCATCGCCTTCCCCTCCCTGACCGGCCGTCGTGGCGGCCATGCTGTTGCCGAATACGGGAACCCTAGCACGCCGGCCCGTGGCGCAGGACGCGTCCGGACTAGCGCCGCTCGACCAGGTCGATGCGCAGGCCGGCCGGGCTCGTCAGCGTGGCCATGCGCGACTCGCCGAATATCGTGCGGACCGTACCGTGATCGAGCGGCGCGGCGCCGACCGGCGCGCCGGGGGCGGCGGCCCGAGCCAGCACGGCGCCGACGTCGGGCACGAAGTAGGTGACCGACAGCAGGCCGCGGGCCGGCGGCCGCGCACGGGGATAGAGGTCGCGACCCGTGGCGCCCTCGTACTGCACGATCTCGATGCGACCGTAACCCTCGCCCCGATCGCCGAAGATGCGGATGTCGAGGCCGGCGCCCCTGGGCAGCCCGACGGTGCGCTCGAGCTCGGCGCCTCCCATCCGGTTCCAGGAGGTCTCCTCGAGTCCCAGCACGCGCTCGAAGAAGGCCTTCTCGCGGAGGTTGTCCGGGGAAGTGGCCACCAGCTGCGGCGCGACGCCGTAGCCGCGCGGCCCGACCGCGTCGGGCGCTGAGGGCTTCTCGAGGAACACGAGGTTCACGGCGTCCGGGCCGGTGGTATGCATCTCGCGGAACACCAGCCCGCCAGCGTCGAGCGTGCCGACGGGCGAGCGGAAACGGAAGCCCGCAGCCTCCAGTTCGGCGTAGCGGGCGTCGATGTCACGCACGGCGATGTCGATGCTCTTGGGCACGAGGTCCGTCGGCGACGCGCCCTCGCGCACGGGCGGCCCCGGCACGCGGAAGCGCACGAGGTGCAGGCCGCCGTGGACCATGCCCGGCGTGCGCAGCAGCGCCTGGTCGATGATGTCGCGCGGCTCGAGGCCCCAGGCGCGCGCGAGCCCGGGATCGCTGCCCTCGCGCCGCGCCACGATCTCGAGTCCGAGGCGCTCGACCCACAGCCCGATCGCCTGGTCCATGTCGGCGACGCTGACGACCGCGTACGCGTAGGCACGCGGGTTCGCGATCAGCGGCGGCACCCCCGGCGCCGCCACGGCAGGGCGCGCGGGG
>JBIIDW010000139.1:0-5910 GCA_044238215.1 Steroidobacteraceae bacterium | reverse complement strand
GCGCTGCCCCTGCGGCGCTCCCGGATGCCATGACCTCAAACGCCGCCGCCGCCGCCGCTGCGCCCGACCCGCTCGCTGCGCTGCCCGACGCCGCCCTGCGCGGGCTCATCCGCCGGCGTCTGCTCGCCGCGCCCGGTGGCCCCGCCGTCGGCGACCTGCGCTACGGCGCCGCCTCGCTCGCCCGGCGCCCGGAGCTGCGGGCGTTCTTCCCGGAACGCCCGACGCCCGCCGCGGTACTGCTGCCGCTGATCGAGCGCGACGCCGGGCTGACGGTGCTGTTCACGCAGCGCGCCGACCATCTCAAGCACCACGCCGGGCAGATCAGCTTTCCGGGCGGACGCATGGAGAACGCCGACGCCGACGCCGTGGCGACTGCGCTGCGCGAGAGCGAGGAGGAGATCGGGCTCGGCCGCGAGCACGTCGCCGTCGCCGGCTTCCTTCCGGACCACGTCGTCGTCAGCGGCTATCGCGTGACGCCGGTGGTCGCGTTCGTGCGGCCCGGCTTCGACCTGCGCATCGACCGCAGCGAGGTGGCCGACGTCTTCGAGGTGCCGCTGCCGTTCTTCCTCGACTCCCGGAACCACGTGCCGCGAACCCGCCACTTCGAGGGGCACGAGGTCACGCTCGTCGACATGCCGTTCGGGTCGCGCAACATCTGGGGCGCCACGGCCAACATGCTGCTGACGCTCTACCGCGTGCTTGGTGGGGAGCCCGCTTGAGCGCGCCACCGGCGCCGGCTCCGGAACCCGACTCCGTCGAGCGCCTGCTGCGCGTCATGCGCCGCCTGCGCGACCCGTCGGGCGGTTGTCCCTGGGACCTCGAGCAGACCTTCGACACCATCGTGCCGCACACGCTCGAGGAGGCCCACGAGGTTGCGGAGGCGATTGCCTCCGGCCAGCCCGAGGCGATCCGCGACGAACTCGGCGACCTGCTGTTCCAGGTGGTGTTCCACGCGCGGCTCGCGGAGGAGCGCGGCTGGTTCGGCTTCCGCGAGGTCGCGGCCGGCATTGCCGACAAGCTCGAGCGCCGCCACCCGCACGTGTTCGGCGAGCTTCAGGAGGAGCTCTCGGCGGCCGAGCAGACGCAGGCCTGGGAGTCCACCAAGGCCCGGGAGCGGGCGGCCGCCGGTCGCGGCGGAGCGCTGGACGGCGTCGCCATGTCGCTGCCTGCGCTGACCCGGGCGGTCAAGCTCGGGCGGCGCGCGGCGCGGGTCGGCTTCGACTGGGGGTCGGCGGAGGAAGTGCGGCCCAAGCTCGACGAGGAACTCGGCGAGCTCGAGCAGGCGCTTGCCGAGGGCGAGAGTCGCGAGCGCCGCGAGGAAGAACTCGGCGACCTGCTGTTCGCCGTCACGCAGTGGGCCCGGCACCTGGGGCTGGACCCGGAGGCGGCGCTGCGCGCGAGCAACCGCAAGTTCGAGCGGCGCTTCGCCGCGATGGAGCGGCTCGCGCTGGAACGCGGCCTCGACGCACGGACGCTGCCTGCGGCGCAATGGGAGGCGCTGTACCTCGAGGCCAAGGCGGCGCTGGGGCCGGGCGGCGAGGGCGCCAGCGCCAGCGCCAGCGCCAGCGCCGGCACCGGGCCCGCGGCGCGCTAGCCCAGTTCGAAGCGCACGCCCTGGGCGAGCGCCATCGCGCCCGTGCCGTTGATCGTGCAGGTCTGGCGGCGCATGTAGGCCTTCCAGGCGTCCGAACCCGACTCCCGGCCGCCGCCCGTGTCCTTCTCTCCGCCGAACGCGCCCCCGATCTCGGCTCCCGAGGTGCCGAGGTTCACGTTGGCGATGCCGCAGTCGCTGCCTGCCGGACCCAGGAACCGCTCTGCCGCGGCGAGCGAGCGGGTGAACAGCGCCGACGACAGGCCGTGCCGCGACGCGTTCTGCAGCTCGACGGCGGCGTCGAGGTCGTCGCAGGGGATCACCCACAGGATCGGTCCGAAGGTCTCGCGCTGGACGTACGGCGCGTCGTTGCGCGCCAGCACGACGGCAGGTTCGACGAAGTGGCCGGGGCGGTCGCCGAGGCGCCGCCCGCCCACCAGTACCTCGGCTCCGTCCGCCCTGGCCTCGGCCAGCGCAGCCTCGAAGCGCGCGACCGCGGCGGCGTCGATCAACGGGCCCATCAGCGTGCGCGGGTCGAGCGGGTCGCCGATGTGCACGCTGCGGTAGGCCCTGACGAGCTTCGCGCAGGTTTCCTCGAGCCGGCTGCGGTGGACGATCAGTCGCCGTGTGGTCGTGCAGCGCTGGCCGGCGGTGCCCACTGCGCCGAACACGACTGCCGGCAACGCTGCGTCGAGATCGGCGGTCTCGTCGATCAGCAGTGCGTTGTTGCCGCCGAGCTCCAGCAGGCTGCGACCCAGCCGCGCGGCGACCCGCTGTGCGACGTGGCGCCCCACCTCGGTGGATCCGGTGAACGAGAGCAGCGGCACGCGCGGATCGTCGACCAGCCGCGTGGCGAGCGACGTGCCGGCATCGACGAACAGCTGGAACACCGGCGGGAACCCGTGGGCGCCCAGCGTGGCGTTGCACAGCTTCTGCACCGCGATCGCGGTCAGCGGCGTGCGGGGCGACGGCTTCCACACGGTGACGTTGCCGCAGACCGCGGCCACCAGCGCATTCCAGGCCCACACCGCGACCGGGAAGTTGAATGCCGTGACGACGCCGACGACGCCCAGCGGGTGCCACTGCTCGAGCATGCGGTGGCCGGCCCGCTCCGAGTGCATCGACAGCCCGTAGAGCATGCGGGACTGGCCCACCGCGAAGTCGGCGAGGTCGATCATCTCCTGCACCTCGCCGAGACCCTCGGAGAGGATCTTGCCGGTCTCCAGCGTCACCAGTTCACCCAGGTCCGCCTTGTGCGCGCGCAGCGCGTCGCCGACCAGCCGCACCGCCTCGCCGCGGCGCGGCGCGGGGACGCTGCGCCACTGGCGCGCGGTCGCGACGGCGCCGGCCAGCAGGCGTTCGTAGTCGGCGTCGGTCGCGGCACGCACGCGGCCCAGCGTGCCGCCGGTCGCGGGATTGACGGAGAGCAGCGGCGTGCCGTCCGCGCCCTGGGTCGCGGCCCAGCCGAATGCGCCGTCGGTAGCTCCCGACTGCTCGCCGACGAGCCCGAGGCGCTCGAGCACGGCCAGGCTCACGGCTGCGCCCCGGCGGCGGCCAGGCGCCCGCCTTCGCCGCGGACCACGTAGGCGGCAGACACCTCCTTGCCGCCGGTGGCGGCGTAGTGCCGGCCGAAGCGGTTCGCGAGGATGGTCGACAGCCCGAACGACTCCTGCGTCAGGAAGCCGCGCCGCGGCACGGCGGACTGCATCACCTCGTCGAGCACGGCCGCCAGTCCGGCGGCCGTGGTGACCTGGATCGCCGACCAGAGCCTGCCGTCGATCACCTGCGGGTAGATCTTGCTCACGTAGTTCTCCTCGCGGAACTGCCCCTCCTGCATCCCCGACACCGCGGCGTAGACGATCACCACGTCCTGCAGCGTCTGCGGCACCGCGTTCTCGAGGATGCGCTTCAGCGTGGCGCGATCCTCGTTGAGCTTCAGGTCGTTCATCAGCAGTCGCATCTGCGCGCAGTGGCCCGGGTAGCGGATCGTCTTGTAGTTCATCGCCTCGCAGCGCGCGCCGGACGTCTCGCTCAGGGACCCCAGTCCGCCGGAGGTGTTGAAGGCCTCGTAGAGCGTGCCGTCGATCTCGATCTCCTCCAGGCCCTCGAGCGGTGCGACCTCGACCACCGCGCCCGCAGCGACCGCCTGGCAGGGATTGCCGTACTCGTTGATGAGTCCCTCGGTGGACCAGGTCAGCGAGTACTTGAGCACGTTGTTGGGGTGCTGCGGCAGGGCGCCGACGCGCAGCCGGACCGAGCGCAGCGTCTCGAAGTGCGTCATCAGCTCGTGCGCGGCGATGCTGATGAACCCGGGCGCGAGTCCGCACTGCGGTACGAATGCGCGGTCCGCCCCCTCGGCGATGGCGCGCACGGCGCGCGTGACCTCGACGTCCTCGGTGAGATCGAAATAGTGGGCGCCCGCGTGACGGGCGGCGGCCGCCACGCCCGGATTGCAGTAGTACGGCAGGCTCGAGACGATCGCGTCGGCCGGGTGGGCCGCGAGCAGCTGCTGCAGCGCCGCCTGGTCGCGGACGTCCAGCACGTGCGCGCGCGCGTCGATCGAGCCGACCGCCGCCTGCACGGCGGCAGCGTCCTGGTCGGCGACGGCGACGCGATACGAGCCGCAGCCGGCGAGCAGGCGGCAGATCAGCGAGCCGATCTTGCCCGCTCCGAGCACCAATACGTTCTGCATGGCCACTTCCCCCGGGGCGATTGCTACCGGTGGAATTCTGCGCCCCGCCGCGCGCGGCCGCCACGCCGGCACGGCGAACCGCGTCGCGTTTTGCGGTGGCGACCTGCGCCGGGCTAAACTCGGGCGGCAATGCAGACACCCGCGCACCAGTCCTGGAATCCCGCAAGCTGGCAGACCCGTCCGGCCCGGCAGCAACCCACGTATCGCGACCCGGACGCGCTGCTCGCCGCCGTCGCGCAGCTGTCGAGGCTGCCGCCCATCGTCGTGTCGTGGGAAGTCGAGAAGCTCCGCGAGGAACTGGCGGCGGCGCAGCGTGGCGAGCGGTTTCTGCTGCAGGGCGGCGACTGCGCCGAGAGCTTCGACGACTGCGAATCCGACAAGATCGCCACGCGCCTGAAGATCCTCCTGCAGATGAGCCTGGTGCTCACGCAGGCGATGAAGAAGCCCGTGATCCGGGTCGGCCGCATGGCGGGGCAGTATGCGAAGCCGCGCTCGGCCGACACCGAGACCCGCGACGGCGTCACGCTGCCCTCGTACCGTGGCGACATCGTCAACCGCGCGGAATTCACGCCCGAGGCGCGCGAGCCCGACCCCTCGCTGCTGCTGCGCGGCTACGAGCGCGCGGCGCTGACGCTGAACTTCGTCCGCGCGCTGATCGACGGTGGCTTCGCGGATCTCCACCATCCGGAGTACTGGGACCTGGGTTTCGTCGGCCACTCGCCCCTCAAGGCGGAGTACGAGAAGATCGTGGCCTCGGTCGCCGACGGCCTCGAGTTCTTCGAGACGATCAGCGCCAAGGAAGTGCACCAGTCGCTGCGCGCGGAGTTCTACTCGAGCCACGAGGCGCTGGTGCTGCACTACGAGCAGGCGCAGACCCGCTTCATCCCGCGCCAGCAGCGCTGGTACAACCTCTCGACGCACACCCCGTGGATCGGCATGCGCACCGCGCAGGTCGACGGCGCCCACGTCGAGTACTGCCGCGGCATCGCCAACCCGGTCGGCGTCAAGGTGGGCGCCGCCATGGACGCGGAGTGGCTGCAGGAACTCGTCACCCGCCTCAACCCGCAGAACGTCCCGGGCAAGCTGATGCTCATCCACCGCTTCGGCGCCAAGGACATCGAGACCGCGCTGCCGCGGGCGATCCAGGCCGTGCGCGCCACCGGCCACGGCGTCGTGTGGATCTGCGACCCCATGCACGGCAACACCGAGAACAGCCAGAGCGGGCTGAAGACCCGGCGCTTCGAGAACATCCTGCGCGAGCTGGACCTGTCCTTCAGGATCCATGCCGAGATGGGCTCACACCTGGGCGGCGTGCACGTCGAGCTCACCGGCGAGAACGTCACGGAGTGCACCGGCGGGGCGCGCGGGCTCTCCGACACCGACCTGCAGCGGGCCTACCGCTCGACCGTCGACCCGCGGCTGAACTACGAGCAGTCGCTCGAGCTCGCCATGCTCATCGCCGAGCGCACCCGGGCGCCGCAGCGTCGTCGGCGGGGCGCCTCGTCAACCTGAGGCGCTGCGCGGACTCGCGCACGGCGACTGCCGCGGGCAGCTGCGGCTGCGCGGGCAGATGATCACGGCGGGCCGCCCGGCGGCCTCGCCGACCCACGCGATGTCGAGAACGTGC
>JBIIDW010000138.1:0-5949 GCA_044238215.1 Steroidobacteraceae bacterium | reverse complement strand
TACAACATCGTTTTCGGAATTCTCCTGCTGTGGGCTCATCACCGTCCGTTCGGCATCGGGTCAGCGTCGAGCCGCGCGTGCTGGCCGGCAGCCTCCAGTGCGGTGCTCGCAGCCCCGTCGCCACCAAAATCCGGTAGCGTCGCCGCGTGATCAGGTTGGTGCCAGAGACCTTCCTGCCCCGCCAGATCCGGTTCCCTGAAGGCGATGCCCTACAGCCTGTTCGCCGATGTCGTTCTCGTGCTCCACCTCGGCGTGGTGGCGTTCGTGGTCGGCGGCTTCGTCTGCATCCTCTTGGGCAACCGCGCGCGCATCTGGCCCTGGGTCAACTCGCTGGCCTTCCGCGGCCTGCACCTGGCCGCCATCGGTTTCGTCGCCGTGCAGGCCTGGCTGGGCCAGGAATGCCCGCTCACCACCCTCGAGTCGTGGCTGCGTGTCCAGTCCGGCGCGGCCGCGTACGACCGCGGCTTCATCGAAGTCTGGGTCCAGCGCCTGATCTTCTACCAGGCGCCGGCCTGGGTCTTCACTGCGCTCTACACCGTCTGCGCGCTGCTGGTTGCAGGGACCTGGCTGGTCTACCCGCCGGTCCGGCGTCCGCCGTTCATCGGGTCTCGACGTCGATGCCGCGAAGCTTGGCATCGTACCGGCAGTCGCCGCGCCGGAGGCCCTGCAGGAACGCGCCGATCGTGCGGCCGACCAGGGACTCCGCCTGCCGCGACGCGCCCCTGCCGGCGAAGTTCATGTGCGTGGCGCCGTCGATCACGCCAAGCCATTTGCAGCCCGCGGGCATCTCGCGGAACGGCTCGGTCCGCGTCTCCCAGGATGCGCCGCCGAGTTCCGTGTCGCGCGTGCCCGTGAGCAGCAGCACCGGCTTGCGGATGTCGCTCCAGGCGCCCGCGGGGAAGATTGGTCCGGCGCCCTGCGGCGACAGCGCGACGTAGGCCGAAAAGGCGTCGGTGCCCGCGACGCCCATGGTGTTGCGCGCGCCCGCCTCGATCATCGCGGTCGCTGCACCCATCGAGTGGCCCAGCAGGATCGACTCGCGCGACCGGCAACGCGCCTGCGCCCACTGCGTTGCGGCGGCGATGTCCATGAACCGGCCGCGGTACGCCGCCGGGTCGGTGATCAGGTCCCCCAGCCCGTCGCGCAGCCCGTTGCCTCGCATGTGCTCTCGGAGGGCGCCGCGCCCGCTCTCTTCGTGCCCGACCGCCACCGTCAGGTAGCCGAGCCCCGACATCGTCTCGCCGAGGTAGCTGTAGCCCTCGGCCGACCCGCCTGCGCCGTGCGAGATCACCGCGATGCCGCGACAGGCCGCGCGGGCCGGGGCGTAGGCCATCGCGGGCACCGTCGCGCCATCCTGCCGCTGCAGCGACAGCGACTCCGCCGCCATCGCGCGGCCGTGCGAGGCCGGCAGCAGCGCCAAGAGGGCCAGCATGCGCAGCGGGGTACTCATTCGCAGGCTCCTAGCGGAAGCAGAGGTAGGCCCACACGCCGTTGGTGTCGAACAGCGGCTTGCCTGCCGAGTCCACCGGCGTCGAGGTGTCCACGACCGTCACGCCGTGGTTGCGCAGCGCGGCGGTTGCGGCCGTGCTGGCCGGGTTCGGGGGCAGCGCCGTTCGCAGCTGCTGCGAATCCGCGAACGGGCTGCTGCTGCCTTCGACCAGCACCGGGCCCGATGCGGGCCTGAACAGGCCGAGTGCGTTCCAGTGCGCGAACGCATGTGAATTCGGCACCAGCGTGTCGGCGTCCGAGCCGAAGCCGTACTGCCTGCTCGCCGGCGTGACGTTGGGCCGCGCCTGCGTCCAGTTGGCGGGCCGGTCGGTCAGCTCGTTCCAGTCCTCCGGGGCGGAGAAGTAGACCGCGCGGCCGAGCGACACGGTCTTCGCCAGCACGCCGACGTGGCCGCCGCCCTGCGAGTGCCCGGCCAGCACCACCCTGCTCCAGTCGACCGTGGCGTCGGCGAGCAGGAACTGGCCCCAGCCCTCGGCCGGGTACTGCGCATTGAGCGAGGCGAGCAGCCTGTTCAGGCGATTGACGATCGAGTCCGCTCGGCTCACCGGCGCCTGCCCGCTGACCGGCGTGCCGCCGCCGAAGATCACGGCGTTGCGTGCGTTCCAGTAGCAGTCGGCGTCCGTGCTGAACTGGCACAGCGCGCCCATCGCCGTCTGGTTCGGATAGTTGATGCCGACCGCATGAAAGCCGCGCGCGGCGGCGGCGCGCAGGATGAGGGTGTACTGGGTGGGCCGCCCCTGCGTGCCCGGCAGGAACACCAGCAGCCGGCCCTGCGCGCTGACCGACGCGGCCGGGTTGATCGCCACGTGCGGCGCCTCGCCGCCGGCGGGGGCGGCGGTGATCGCGGGGTCGGTCGACGTCGCGTTGACCTGCCGTTCGGCCGAGGCGGGCGGATTGACGGTCAGCAGCGCTTCGCTGCTGGTGGCCGTACCGGCCGCGTTCGACACCTGCACGCGATAGCGGTAGCCGTTGAAGGCGAGGGTGGTGGTTGGCGTGGTGTAGCTCGCGGAGGTTGCGGCGCCCGCCGCGGCCGACCAGCTGGAGCCGCCGTTCGTGCTCAGCTGCCACTGGTAGCTCAGTGGTGCAGTGCCGCTGGCAGTGACGCTGAAGCTGGCCGTGGCCCCCGCCGTGACGGACGCCGCGGCGGGCTGGGCAGTGATGGAGGGCGCCGTGGCCTGCGGCGGCGCCGTGCCCTGCGACGCACCGCCGCCGCCGCCTCCGCAGCCGGCCAGCGCGGCGAGCGCGGCGAGCGCGAGCGCCGCTCGGTAAGGGTTTGCGAACATGCGCGTAACCGTATGCGCGGGGAGGGAGTGCCGCAATGCACCGATTCGCATTTTTCCAGCCGGACGACTGCGGGGCTGCTGCCGGACGGCCTGGGATCTGTGGACGCGGTCAAGGACCGCTCGAAGCCGCTGGCCCAGAGTTGAGGGATGGCCGTCCCCGATCATCTGGCTGCCCCAGGCTTGCGCTGCCCGAAGTGCCGCGACGTCGAGCTCGTGCCCGCGCCGAGTCCCGACCGGCGTTTCCGGCTCGACACCTGTCCTCGCTGCCGCGGTCTGTGGTTCGACGGCAGCGAACTCGGCGGCACGCTCGGCCTGACCCGCGGCCAGGACCAGGTGCCGCGCTTCGCGCTGCAGGGCCGGTCGACCGCGTGCCCGCGCTGCCAGGTCAATCTCTTCGAGTACGCCTTTCCCGGCACCGAGGTGCTGGTGGACGGCTGCAGGCAGTGCCATGGCGCCTGGCTCGACCAGGCCGAGTGGGCGCAGATCAAGGCCGTGCTCGACCGCAGGGCCGAGCTGAAGTGCCCGCGCTGCGGCGCAGCGCAGGCGGCAGCGCCCTCCTGCGTGCAGTGTGGCGTGGTGTTCGACAAGTTCGAGCAGCGGCAGCAGCGCGAGGCCGAGGCGCGCGCCGACGTCGCCCGCAGGGTCGATGAACTGTTCGCGGGCGCCTCGGGGTTTCGCATCCGCCAGCGCATCGAGTGGCTCGAGCTCCTCTCGCCGTTCGAGCGCGCCAACCGCTACGAGGTGATGGTCTTCGGTCCTCGCAATCGGGCCTGCGAGGTCCACGAGAGCAGCCGCTCGGTGCTCAATTTCCTGGGTCGTCAGCTGTTGGGTTTTGCACGCGCGGCGACGCTGTCGCTGCAGGTCGACGACGGCACCGTGCTGCTGCGGATGCAGAAGCGGTTCCGTCTGTATTTCCACCGGATCGAGGTGGCGGACGCCGAGGGCGCGTCGCTGGGCGTCGTGCGCCGCAGGTTCTCCATCCTGCGCAGCCGTTACGAGATCCTCGACGCGCGCGGCCGTCCGGTATTCGACGTGAAGGGGCCGATCTTCTTCATGCCCTTCGTCGACCACGTCTATCGGTTCACCCTCGGTGAAAAGGAAGTCGGGCAGATGAAGAAAAAGTGGCGCGGCATCCTGCGCGAGCACTTCACCGACGGCGATGCCTTCCAGTCGAACATCGACCGCTCGCTGCCCATGGTGCAGAAGATCCTGCTGTTCGCCGCGGTGTTCCTGATCGACTTCGGCAGCTACGAGGGCAACGAGGGCTGAGGCGAGCCCGGGCGTGCGATAATCGCCCGATGGCCCTCTGGACTTACCACCGCCGCTTCGCGATCGACGGCCAGCGCTACTGCGTCGAGATCGCCGCCGGGCTCACCCGCGCCAGCAGTCGCCTCGTGGCCGACGGCCGCGTGCTCGCCGAGGACTCCACCAGTGTCGGCGGCGGCGAGTACCGCAATCACCTGCTGCAGGCGGCGTTGCCCGACGGCCGCGTGCTCGAGGTCGAGGCGGGCCCGGCCGCGTGGTACACCTACGGCATCGCCGTTCGCGTCGACGGCCGACTGCTGCACGAGAGCCATCCGGGCCGTGCGCTCGAGTGGCCTGCGTGGGCCACGGGTGGCGCCGCGGCCGCCGCCGAAGCGCAGACGCCGGAGGCCCGCGCGGCCCTGGCGGCCGCCGAACTCGAGGACAAGGCGCGCTGGCAGCGCAACAAGCCGTCGATCCTCACCGACATCGCGCTCGGGATCCTGTTCTTCGCGGTGGCCAAGTTCACGGGCAGCCTGACCACGGCCGCGCTCGTCGGCGCCGGCGTCGGCGTTGCGCTCGTCGTGGTGCAGCGCTTCGTCAAGGTCGACCTGCTCGGCGGCTTCGCCCTGTTCGGGGTCGCGGTGCTGCTGCTGTCCGCGGCGTTTGCCTGGGTCTTCCAGGACGACTGGGCCGTCAAGATGCGCAGCACCATCGTCGGCTCGCTGATTGCCCTGGTGATGCTCTCCGACGGCCTGCTGAACGGCGGCCGCTACTTCGGCGGGCGCATCCAGCGCTACATGCCGGTGCCGCTGGACCCGCGGCGCTTCGCGATCGGCATGGGGGTGCTCGGGTTCGTCATGGCGGCGGTGAACTACGCCGTGGCAACCTGGACCACCGGCGACGTGTGGCTCTGGTACACGACCTTCGGCGACACCGTGCTCAGCGTGCTGCTGGTGTTGGGCGTGATGCAGTACGCGCAGCGACCGTCCGCGTGACCGCGGCCTCCTCACTCGGCGTCGCGATCCTCGGTACGGCCTCGCTCGACGCTTTCGTCGACTTCTATGGCGGGCAGCTCGGCATGGAGCCCTCGGCGGTCGTCCGCCTCGAGGGGCCCGCGTTCGAACGGCACTGGAACCTGGCGGCGGGCAGCCAGGCGCGCGCCGTGCTGCTGTCCGTGGCGGGCTCGCCGGTTGGCCGCGTGCTCGGGCTCGAGTTCGAGGCGGGCCCGGTCGCTGCGATTTCGGCGGGTATCCGCGGCCCGTTCATCGGTTACTGGAACCTGAACTTCTACGTCGACGACATCGAGGAGTCCTGCCGCCGGCTGGCGGCGCGCGGCTTCCGCTTCTGGTCGCGGCCCGTGCGGCACACGGTCGGCGAGTCGGCCGGTGCGCCGATCGAGGCCATCTTCGAGGGGCCGGACGGCGTGGCGATCAACCTGGTACAGCTCGACGCCGCGCCAGGTTCGCCGATCGAGGCGATCTGGCGCGAGACGCGCGCGATCGCGCGCAGCCCCCGCGGCTTCAGCCAGGTGGCCACCAGCGCGCACGCCACGAGCGACCTCGACGCGGCCGCGCGGTTCTACCGCGAGGTGCTGGGCATGCACGCGGCGGTCGATGCGGTGCTCGAGAGCGCTGCGGTGAACGAGCTCACCGGCCGTCCGCGTGACGCACGGACGCGCGTGCTGTGGATGCGGGGCGATCATCCCTACGGCAAGGTGGCGCTGTCGCAGCCGCTGAATTACACGCTGCCAGATCGTGCCGCCGCGGCGGCCGCGCCGGCCACCGGCTACCTGGCGCAGGGTTTCGCGGTACCCGATCTCGCGGCGGCGCTGGTCGAGGCGCAGGCCTGCGGCGCGCCGCTGGTCGGTCCGCCGGGCGAGCTCGCGCTGCCGGGAGCGGGTGCGCCGCGCTGC
>JBIIDW010000137.1:0-5994 GCA_044238215.1 Steroidobacteraceae bacterium | reverse complement strand
GAAGGCCATGGCCTTCGGTGTGTTGCCGAACACCAGTGCGACGAGCCCGGCCTGCGCGAGGCGTTCGGCGTGGGCGCCGACCTGGCCGAAGTGGTGCGAGTGGTGGATCGCGGCGGCCGCGATGCCCTGGCTGCGGGCGAGGGGGACGAGGTGCTGCAGCGCGAGGTCGATGGCGGGATAGGCGAAGCCGAGCCCGGCGTCGACGCGGACGACGGCCGGCGCAACGAGTTCCGCGAGGGGCACGGCGTGGCCATGCACCTTGCCGACGCGGGCCTGCTGCGCGTAGGACGGCACTCGCGACAGGCCGTGCCCGCCCTGGCCGTCGGCCTCCGCCGCAACCAGCGCGCGGGCCGTGGCGCGCGCCGCCGCCTCGTCCGTGCGGCTCGCGCGCAGGGCGTCGAACACGAGGCCCTCGGCCGAGCCCAGGTCCAGGTGGACCGTTCCAGCCATCGGCGGCCCGGCCTCAGGCGCTGCGGTAGAGCTTCGTCATCACGAACTCGACGTGCCCGAGCGCCTCGGCCGCCGTGAGGCGCCCGTTGGCGGTCTGCTCGATGCAGTCGATCAGCACGTCGCCCGCCTGGTCGATCGTCATCTCGCGGCGCACGACGCCGGAGACGTCGACGTCGACGTGCTCGGGCATCAGCCGCACCGTGCGCGGGTTACCGGTCACCTTGATGACGGGCATGATCGGATTGCCGATGACGTTGCCCTGCCCGGTCGGGAAGATGTGGATCACGTAGCCGGCCGCGGCCTGCAGCGTGCAGCACTCGGCAGCCGCCGACGAGGTGTCCATGAAGTAGAGGCCCGGGCCTCGCGCAGGCGCTTCCGCCGGCTCGAGCACGTCGATGAACTTTACCTTCTTGCCGATCTTCTCGAGGTTGCCGAGCGCCTTTTCCTCGATGGTGGTGAGGCCGCCGGCGATGTTGCCCTTGGTGGGCTGGCTCTCGGAGAGATCGGAGGTCTTGTGCGCCTCGATCACGTCGTCCTGGTACGCCTGCCAGGTCTTCATGAACTTCTCGCGAACCTCGGGCGTGGCGGCCCGCGCGGCGGCGAGGTGCTCGGCGCCGGTGAGCTCGGAAGTTTCGCCGAAGCAGCCGTAGAGCCCGGCCGGCACCAGCTTGTCGTACATGTTGCCCACGGTCGGGCACGACGCGAGGCCCGTGGTGGTGTCGCTCTCGCCGCACTTCGCCGCGACCCAGAGCTCGGAGATGTCGCACTCGACGCGCACCTGACCCGAGGTGCGGTGCACGAATTCCTTGGCCTTGCGCGAGGCGGCAGCCACCGTGGCGATGTCGCCGTTGCCCTCGATCCAGAAGCCAGCGACCGGCTTGCCGGTCTTCGCGATGCCGTCGACGATGCGCTGCGTCCAGCCAGGCTCGATGCCGATGACGATGCAGGCGGCGACGTTCGGGTTGCTGCCGGTGCCGATCATCGTGCGGAAGTGCAGTTCGAGGTCCTCGCCGAACTGCAGGCGCCCATAGGCGTGCGGCAGCGCGATGGTGCCCTTGATGTTGTGGGCGACCGCCTCGCAGGCGGCGTTCGAGATGTCGTCGACCGGCAGGATGGCGACGTAATTGCGCACGCCCACGCGGCCGTTCTCGCGGCGATAGCCCCAGATCTTGCGGGAAATGTTGCTCATGTTGCGGGCCTACCAGCGCTTGGTCTTGAGGTTGTGGACGTGGACGTGCTCGCCGCGGGCGACCGGGGCGACGATGCGCCCGATGTCCTGGCCGTACTTGATGACGGAATCGCCGACGGCGAGGTCGCGCAGCGCAACCTTGTGGCCGATCGGCACGTCGTGCTTCGTCTGCAGGCGGAAGTCGGAATTGTCTTCGGTGACCACGCACAACATTTCGGTGCCGGCTTTCAGGTCCTCGACCACGACGACGCCGACGTTGTCCTTGTGATCGTGGACGAGCAGGTGGGGAACGCTCACTACGGTAACTCCTGGGCCCGCTTGCAGCGGTAAAGTCTTATATAAGATACTAAACACATGACAGCTGCCCCCGCAAGCGTCGCGGTACCATCTCGCACTCCCCGGCGGGACACGACGATGGACAACGCACCGCAGTACCGACCGCTCTACAGCCAGGTCTACGAGACCATCGTCAAGCAGATCGCCGAGGGCGTGTGGAAGGCAGGCCAGTCGCTGCCGTCGGAGCAGGCGCTCGCCGCGCAGCTCGGCGTCAGCCAGGGCACGGTGCGCAAGGCGCTCGACGCGCTCGCCATCGACAAGGTCATCGACCGCCGCCAGGGCAAGGGTACCTACGTCGCGGAGCTCACGCAGGAGCGATCGCTGTTCCGCTTCTTCCGGCTCACCCGCCCCGACGGCGCCCGCGCCGTGCCCACCAGCGGCAACGAGACGGTCAAGCGCCGGCGCATCCGGCCCCTGGAAGCACAGGCATTGTCGCTCGACGCGGGCGCCGAAGTCACCGAAATCGTCCGCACGCGCTTCGCCGACGAGCAGCCCATTGCCCACGAGCGGATCGTCGTCCCGGTCGAATACTTTCCCGGCCTCGACCGCCTCGCCCCGCTGCCGAACACGCTGTACGCCCTCTACCAGCGCAACTACGGCATCAACATCGTCTCCACCGAGGAAAAGCTCCGCGCCGTCGCGGCGACCCGCGACGACACGCGGCGACTCGGCCTCCGCACCGGCACTCCGCTGCTCGAGGTGGAGCGCGTCGCGGTCGCGGTCGACGGCAAGCGCGTCGAGTGGCGCGTGAGCCGCTGCGACACCACGACGCTCGTCTACGCCGTCACGCTGACATGAAGCGTGTGCTCTGCGTCGGCCACGCAGTGCAGGACTACGTGTTTCGCGTCACCCGGATGCCGGAACGGGCCGAGAAACACCGCGCCACCGGCTTCGCCACCGCTGGCGGCGGCCCGGCCGCCACCGCGGCCGTGGCGATCGCGCGGCTCGGCGGCGCCGCCAGGCTGGCGGCCCGGCTCGGCGACGACACCATCGCTGCGGAGATCGAGACCGAGCTGCGCGGCTTCGGCGTCGACTGCAGCGCGCTGCGGCGATTCGCGGGGCGGCAGTCCTCGGTGTCCGCCGTGTTCGTCGACGACGCCGGCGAACGGATGATCGTCAACCACACCGACCCGCGGATGCCGACCGACCCGACCTGGATCGACGACCTCGCGCTCGCCGACGTCGACGCCGTGCTGGCCGATACGCGCTGGCCCGAGGGCGCCGCTCGAGCGCTCGCGCGTGCCCGCAGCGCGGGCCTGCCCGCCGTGCTCGACGCCGACCTGCCCGTGCCGGCGGACGGCGCGCTGCTGCGCGCGGCCACTCACGTCGCGTTCTCCGAGCCTGGGCTGCGCCAGTACGCCGGGGACGACGACCTGCCGCAGGCGCTGTGCAGGGTGGCACGCGACACCGGGGCGTGGTGCGCGGTGACGGTCGGCGCCGACGGCGTGCTCGTCGCCGACGGTCGACGGAGCGGCGCCGAGGCTGCCGGCGCCGTCGAGCGGCTCCCGGCCTTCCGCGTGCAGGCCATCGACACGCTCGGCGCCGGCGACGCCTGGCACGGCGCGTTCGCGCTGGCGCTGACGGAAGGCGCCACCGAGCAGGACGCCGTGCGCGCGGCCTCGGCCGCGGCAGCGCTGAAGGTTTCACGGTCCGGCGGCCGTGCGGCATTGCCGACGCGCGGCGAGCGGGACCGACTGCTGGAGATGCAATGAGCCTGTCTGCCGGAAAGTACTGGGGCATGCGCCGGATGGCGGACGCGGCCGGTCGCTTCAAGATGACCGCGGTCGACCAGCGACCGCCGATCAAGAACCCGATCCGCGCGAAGCGCGGCACGGCCGAGGCGCCGTGGGAAGACGTCGCCGGCTTCAAGGAAATGCTGATCCGCGAGCTGCAGCGTGAATCCTCCGCGATGCTGCTGGACCCGCACTACGCCTATCCGCGCGGCGTGACGATGCTCGATGCGTCGCGCGGCCTGATCCTCACGCTGGAAGACTCGATCTTCCGCGACACGCCCGGGGGCAGGCTGTCGGCGGAGATCGACGACTGGTCGGTCGAGAAGATCAAGCGCGCCGGCGGCGACGCGGTCAAGGTGCTGACCTGGTACCGGCCGGACGCCGACGCGGCCGTGTGCCGCGCGCAGCAGGACTTCACCGCGCGCATCGGCGACGCCTGCGCGCGCTACGACATCCCCTTCGTGTTCGAGCTGCTGGTCTATCCGCTGGCCCGCGACGCCGAGCAGACCCGCGACTACGTCGAGATGAAGTCCAAGCACCCCGAGCTCGTGCTCGAGAGCGTGCGGACCTTCGCGGACCCGCGGTTCGGCGTCGATCTGTTCAAGCTCGAGAGCCCGGTCCCCGCAGCGGAAGTCCCCGGCGTCGGGCAGCCGGGCTGGGAAGAGACGCAGCGCTGGTTCGACGCGCTCGCCGAAGCCGCAGGCCGGCCGTGGGTGATGCTCTCGGCCGGCGCCGGCATGGAGGAGTTCCGCCGCGTGCTCACGCACGCGTATCGCGCAGGGGCCTCGGGCTACCTCGCCGGGCGCGCGATCTGGCTCGACGCCTTCGGTCACTTCCCGGACTGGGCGGCGATCGAGCGCGAGCTGCGCGGCGGCGCCGTCGACTACATGCGCTCGCTGAACGCGCTCACGGACGCGGCGGCGCGCCCGTGGGCGCAGCACCCGTGCTACGGCGCCGGCGGTGCGCGCATCCAGCCGGCGGACGCGGGTTTCCGGCACGTCTATCCAGGCTTCGGTTCGGGAGGTTGAGTTCATGCTGACTTATGGAGTCGCAGCGCTGGCGCGACCGACGTTCGACGTTCCCTTCGCCGAACAGATGAAGGATCGCGCCTTCGCGGCGCTCGAGGCGGCCGGTATCCGCACGGTGGGGCCGCGCGAGCTGCTGTTCGACCGCGACGCGGCGGAGCGGGCCATCGCGGGGATCGCCGCGGAGGGCCCCGTCGACCTGCTGCTGATCATGCAGGTCACGTTCACCGACGCGACCATGACGGTGAAGCTCGCGCGCGAAGCGAGCACGCCGATCGCGATCTGGGCGCTGCCGGAACCGCGGCTCGGCGGCCGGCTGCGCCTCAACGCCTACTGCGGGCTGAACCTCGCGGCGCACGCGCTCGGCCGGGCCGGCGTGGCGCACGGTTCGCTGTATGCCGACCCCGCGGCCCCCGGGCTGGCCGCCAGCCTCCGCGGACTCGCGCAGCCGGCCACGGCCGCAAGTTCGCGCGCGGCGCCCGTGGCCGCGACCTCCGGTGCAGGCCTGGACGCCGCCGACCGCGCGCTCGCCGCGCTCGCCGACTCGAAGATCACCGTCGTCGGCCAGCACCCGGACGGCTTCGACACCTGCGAATTCGACCCGCTGCTGCTCGACCGGCTCGCCGGCCTGCGCATCGATCGGGTCACGCTGCCCGACCTGTTCGCACGCGCGCGCGCCACCGACGCCGCGCGCGTCGCGGCCGTGCGCGAATCCGCCGAGGCCACGGTGTCGGGGCTCGGCGAGGTCGACGCCGAGCAGCTCGACCGCTCGTTCCGCGTGTTCTGCGCGCTCGAGGACGTGCAGCGCGACACCGGCGCGCGCGGTCTCGCGGTGCGCTGCTGGCCGGAGATGTTCACCGAGTACGGCTGCGCCGCCTGCGGCCCGATGGCGATGATGAACCAGAAGAAGGTGCCGTCGGCCTGCGAGGCCGACGTGAACGGTTCCTTCACCCAGCTGCTGCTGCAGGAGCTCGCGGGCGAGCCGGCCTGGATGGCCGACCTGGTCGACATCACCGGCGAGGACGACACCGCCGTACTCTGGCACTGCGGGCTCGCGCCGATATCGATGTGCGATCCGGAGTTCACGCCCGAGGCGACCATCCACACGAACCGGCGGATGCCGCTGCTGCACCAATTCCCGATCAAGCCGGGCCGCATCACGCTCGCCCGTCTCTCGCGGGCGCGCAACGCGCCGAAGCTCGTGATCGCGGGGGCCGAGGTGCTGCGACGGCCGATGGCGTTCACCGGCTGCAGCGGCACG
>JBIIDW010000136.1:0-5995 GCA_044238215.1 Steroidobacteraceae bacterium | reverse complement strand
GCTTCGTCGCGGACATCAAGGGGCGGCGCTCCAACCAGGTGCTGCGCAACGCGATCCAGGTGCTGAAGAACCTCGATCACCGCGGCGCCTGCGGCTGCGAGACCAACACGGGTGACGGCGCCGGCGTGCTGATGCAGATGCCGCATGCCTTCCTGCGGCAGGCGGCCCGCGAGGCGCACATCCGCCTGCCGGAGCCCGGCCAGTACGGCTGCGGACTGATCTTCATGCCGCGCAACCCCACGCAGCGGCGCAAGATGGAGCAGGCCTTCGCCCGTACCGTCCAGGCGGAGGGCCAGATCTACCTCGGTGCGCGCACCGTGCCCACCAACAACTCGATGCTCGGCGAAACCGCCCGCCAGAGCGAGCCTTTCATCCGCCAGGTGTTCATCGCGCGCGGGCCCGACACCGCCGACGAGGCCGAGTTCGAGCGCAAGCTCTACGTGATCCGCAAGCGCGCCTACAACGAGATCCGGGTGTCCACGCTGGGCGGCGCCGACTACTGGTACGTCGCCAGCCTCTCCCACAAGACCCTGGTCTACAAGGGCATGCTGCTGACCTCGCAGCTCGACCAGTACTTCCCCGACCTGCAGAACCCGCTGCTCGAGACCGCCATCGCGCTGGTCCACTCGCGCTTCAGCACCAACACCTTCCCCAGCTGGGACCGCGCGCACCCGTACCGCTACCTCGCGCACAACGGCGAGATCAACACCCTGCGCGGCAACATCAACTGGATGGCCGCCCGCGAGGCGCTGCTCGAGTCCGAGCTGTTCGGCGACGACATCCGCAAGATCACGCCGATCGTCAACGTCAATGGCAGCGACTCGTCGATGTTCGACAACGTGCTCGAGCTGATGGTGCTCGCGGGTCGCCCGTTGCCGCACGCGATGATGATGATGGTGCCGGAGCCCTGGTCGAAGCATGAATCGATGGATCCGGCGCGCCGCGCGTTCTACCAGTTCCACTCCAGCCTGATGGAACCCTGGGACGGCCCCGCGGCCATCGCCTTCACCGACGGCGTGCAGATCGGCGCCACGCTCGACCGTAACGGGCTGCGCCCCGGCCGCTACTACGTCACCACCGACGACATGGTCGTCATGGCCTCCGAGGCGGGCGTGCTCGACATCGACCCCGCCCGCATCCGCCGCAAGGGCCGCCTGCAGCCCGGCCGCATGTTCCTCGTGGACACCGCCCAGGGCCGGATCATCGAGGACGAGGAGATCAAGCGGTCCATCGTCAACGAGCGTCCCTATGCCGAGTGGCTGGCGCAGAACCTCGTCCACCTGAAGGACCTGCCGACCGCGCCGGAACTGCCGGTGCCCGAGCCCGACCTGTTGCTGGCGCGCCAGATCGCCTTCGGCTACACCTTCGAGGACCTGCGCATCCTGATGGCGCCGATGGCCCGCGACGGCGTCGAGGCGGTCGGCTCGATGGGCAACGACACGCCGCTGGCCGCGCTGTCGCAGCGCTCGCGCCTGCTCTACGACTACTTCAAGCAGCTGTTCGCACAGGTCACGAACCCGCCGATCGACAGCATCCGCGAGGAGATCGTCACCTCCTCCGACGTCTGGCTCGGCGCCGAGGGCAACCTGCTGTCGCCGAAGCCGACCGACTGCCGTCGCATCGAGCTCAAGGGGCCGGTGCTCACCAACGAGGAGTTCGCGAAGATCCGCCGGATCTCGCTGCCCGGGCTGCGGGTCGGCACGCTGTCGACGCTGTTCCGCGCCGGGCGCGGCGAGGAGGGGCTGGTCAAGGCGCTCGAGCGCCTGCACGCCGACGCGCGGCGGATGATCGAGGAGGACGAGGTCAACATCCTGATCCTCAGCGACCGCGGCGTGAACCGCGAGCTGGCCGCGCTCCCCGCGCTGCTGGCGGTTGCCAGCCTGCACCACTACCTGATCCGCTCCGGGCTGCGGATGCGCGTGTCGCTGGCACTCGAGTCCGGCGAGCCGCGCGAGGTACATCACTTCGCGCTGCTGATCGGCTTCGGCTGCAGCGTGATCAACCCCTACCTCGCCTTCGAGACCCTCGACGGCATGATCCGCGACGACCTTCTGCCCAACGTCGACCACCGGCTGGCCTGCGTCAACTTCGCGAAGGCTGCGACCAAGGGCGTCGTCAAGGTGATGTCGAAGATGGGCATCTCCGCCGTCCAGAGCTACCACGGCGCCCAGGTGTTCGAGGCCGTCGGCCTGCGCCAGGACGTCATCGACGAGCACTTCACCGGCACGGCCTCGCGCGTCGGCGGCGTCGGCCTCGACGTGCTCGCCGAGGAAGTGCTGATGCGCCACCGCGCGGCCTTCCCCGAGCGCACGGCGGCGGAGCACGTGCTGCCGACCGGCGGCCAGTACCAGTGGCGCGCCGACGGCGAGTTCCACGTCTTCAACCCGGAGTCGATCCACCGCCTGCAGAAGGCCGTCCGCACCGGCAGCTACGCCACCTACCGGTCGTTCGCCGAGCTGATCGACGACCGGCAGAAGAACCTTTCGACGCTGCGCGGCCTGCTCGACTTCAAGTCCGGCGAGCCGGTGCCGCTCGAGGAGGTCGAGTCCGTCGAGAGCCTGATGAAGCGCTTCAAGACCGGCGCGATGAGCTACGGCTCCATCAGCAAGGAGGCCCACGAGACGCTGGCGATCGCCATGAACCGCGTCGGCGGCAAGAGCAACACCGGCGAGGGTGGCGAGGACCCGGAACGATACGTCCCGCTGCCGAACGGCGACTCGAAGAACTCCGCGATCAAGCAGGTGGCCTCCGGGCGCTTCGGCGTCACCAGTGAGTACCTGACCAACGCGAAGGAGCTGCAGATCAAGATGGCGCAGGGTGCCAAGCCCGGCGAGGGCGGGCAGCTGCCCGGCACCAAGGTCTATCCCTGGATCGCCAAGACCCGCCACACCACGGCCGGCGTCGGCCTGATCTCGCCGCCGCCGCACCACGACATCTACTCGATCGAGGACCTCGCCGAGCTGATCCACGATCTCAAGAACGCCAACCGCGACGCGCGCGTCAGCGTCAAGCTGGTCGCCGAGGTGGGCGTCGGCACGATTGCCGCCGGCGTGGCCAAGGCGCACGCCGATGTGGTGCTGATCAGCGGCCACGACGGCGGCACCGGCGCCTCGCCGCTCACCTCCACGACGCACGCGGGCCTGCCCTGGGAGCTCGGCCTCGCCGAGGCCCACCAGACGCTGGTGCTCAACAACCTGCGCAGCCGCATCGTCGTCGAGACTGACGGCCAGCTGAAGACCGGTCGCGACGTGGCCATCGCCGCGCTGCTCGGCGCCGAGGAGTTCGGCTTCGCCACGGCGCCGCTGGTCGCGGTGGGCTGCATCATGATGCGCGTCTGCCACCTGAACACCTGCCCGGCGGGCGTCGCCACGCAGGATCCGAGGCTGCGCGAGCGCTTCGCCGGCAAGCCCGAGCACGTCGTCAACTACATGCGCTTCATCGCCGAGCACCTGCGCGAGATCATGGCGCAGCTCGGTTTCCGCAGGCTGCAGGACATGGTGGGGCGCGTCGACCGGCTCGAGGCGAAGGCCGCGCTCGATCACTGGAAGGCGCGCGGCTTCGACTTCAGCAACATCCTCTATTCGCCCGACTTCGGGCCCGAGGTCGGGCGCTACCAGCAGATCGCGCAGGACCACGGTCTCGACAGGTCGCTCGACGTGACCACGCTGCTCGATCTCTGCCGCCCCGCGATCGAGCGCGGCGAGAAGGTCGAGGCCAGCCTGCCGATCCGCAACGTCAACCGCGTCGTCGGCACGATCACCGGCAGCGAGGTGACGCGGCGCTGGGGTGCCGGCGGCCTGCCCGAGGGTACGATCCGCCTGCATTTCACGGGCTCGGCGGGCCAGAGCTTCGGCGCGTTCATGCCGCGCGGCATGGACTTCACGCTCGAGGGCGACGCCAACGACTACGTCGGCAAGGGCCTCTCGGGCGGGCGCATCGTGGTCCACCCGCCGAAGTCGGCGACCTTCGTCGCCGAGGAGAACATGATCGTCGGCAACGTGGCGCTGTACGGCGCGACCGGGGGCGAGGCGTTCCTGCGCGGCATGGCGGGCGAGCGCTTCGCGGTGCGCAACAGCGGCGTCGATGCGGTCGTCGAGGCCGTGGGCGACCACGGCTGCGAGTACATGACCGGTGGCCGCGTGGTCGTGCTCGGCCCGACCGGTCGCAACTTCGGCGCGGGCATGTCGGGCGGCATCGCCTACGTCCTCGACGAGTCGGGCAGCTTCCCGGCGCGGGTCAACACGCAGATGGTCGACGTCGAGCGCGTCGAGGACCGTGCGGAGGCAGAGTCGCTGCGCGCGCTGATCGAGAAGCACGCCGCGCTCACCGGCAGCGTGCCGGCGCGGCGCGTGCTCGACGCCTGGCCGACCATGCTGCCGCGTTTCGCGCGTGTGATTCCGAAGGACTACAAGCGCGTGCTCGCCTGCCTCAAGCGGGCGCACGACCAGGGGCTGTCGGGCGACGAGGCCATCATGGCCGCTTTCGAGGAGAACTCGCGCGACCTGTCGCGGGTGGGTGGTAACTGACATGGGCAAGCCGACCGGATTCATCGAGTACCTGCGGGAGCTGCCGCTCGACCGCTCGCCCAGCGAGCGCGTGCGCGACTGGAAGGAATTCCATCACCACCTGGACGACCGCAGCCTGCGTAACCAGGCGGCGCGCTGCATGGACTGCGGCGTGCCGTTCTGCCACACCGGCAAGCTGATGAGCGGGGGCGCCTCCGGCTGCCCGGTCAACAACCTGATTCCGGAGTGGAACGACCTGGTCTACCGCGGGCTGTGGCGCGAGGCGCTCGACCGCCTGCACAAGACCAACAATTTTCCCGAGTTCACCGGGCGGGTGTGCCCGGCGCCCTGCGAGGGGTCCTGCGTGCTCGGCATCAACGCGCCGCCGGTCACCATCAAGAACATCGAGAACACGATCATCGAGCGCGGCTGGGAGGAGGGCTGGGTGCTCCCCGAGCCGCCCAAGACCCGCACGGGCCGCAAGGTGGCCGTGGTGGGCTCCGGGCCCGCCGGGCTCGCGGCGGCCGCGCAGCTCAACAAGGCCGGGCACACCGTCACCGTGCTCGAGCGCGCCGACCGGCCCGGCGGTCTGCTGATGTACGGCATCCCCAACATGAAGCTCGACAAGGCGGAGGTGGTCATGCGCCGCATCCGCCTGCTCGAGCAGGAAGGGGTCAAGTTCATCTGCAACGCCAACGTCGGCGACAACTACGAGCCGCAGATGATGCTCAAGGACTTCGACGCCGTGGTGCTGTGCACCGGCGCGACGCAGCCCCGCGACCTCCCGGTCGAGGGCCGCGCGCTCGGCGGCGTGCACTTCGCGATGGACTACCTCACCGCCAGCACCCAGGCGATCCTCGGCAAGAGCCCGGACCAGTCGCCGATGCATGCGAAGGGGCTCGACGTCGTGGTCATCGGCGGTGGCGACACCGGCACCGACTGCGTGGGCACGGCGATGCGCCAGGGCTGCCGCAGCCTGACGCAGTTCGAGATCATGGCGAAGCCGCCGGCGGAGCGCGCCGACGACAACCCTTGGCCGGAGTGGCCGCGCGTATACCGCATGGACTACGGCCAGGAGGAAGCCGCGGCGAAGTTCGGCGCCGACCCCCGCGCTTACCTGACCACCGTCAAGCGCTTCGTCGGCGACGAGGCGGGTCGGATCAGGGAACTGGTCTGCGTCGACGTGCGCTGGGAGCGCAATGCGAAGGGCCAGCTCGTGCCGGTCGAGCAGCCGGGCACCGAGCGCAGCCAGCCCGCGCAGCTGGTGCTGCTGGCGATGGGTTTCACCGGCCCCGAGAAGGGCGTGCTGCAGGACCTGCGCCTGGATCTGGACGAGCGCGGCAACGTGCGCGCTGACTACGGCACCTACGCGACCAGCGTGCCCGGCGTGTTCGCCGCGGGCGACTGCCGGCGTGGCCAGAGCCTCGTGGTCTGGGCGATCAACGAGGGCCGCGGTGCCGCCCGCGAGTGCGACCGCTACCTGATGGGCT
>JBIIDW010000135.1:0-6022 GCA_044238215.1 Steroidobacteraceae bacterium | reverse complement strand
GGTGACGAACCCCGATCCCGAGGTGTTCGCCTTCGCGGCCATGCAGGTACGGCATGCGCTGGAGCTCAACCACCGCCTCGGTGGCGCCAATTACGTTCTCTGGGGCGGCCGTGAAGGCTACGACTGCCTGCTGAACACCCGTCTGGGGCAGGAGCTCGATCAGCTCGGTCGATTCCTCGCAATGGTCGTGGAGCACAAGCACAAGATCGGGTTCGGGGGCAGCATCCTGATCGAGCCGAAGCCGCACGAGCCGACCAAGCACCAGTACGACACCGACGTGGCGACCGTCTACGGATTCCTGCGTCGTTACGGTCTCGAGCGGGAAGTTTGCGTCAACATCGAAGCCAATCATGCGACCCTCGCCGGGCATTCGTTCGAGCACGAGATCGCGCTGGCATCCGATCTCGGCATTTTCGGGTCCCTCGACATGAACCGGGGCGATCCGCAGAACGGGTGGGACACCGATCAGTTCCCGAACGACCTGCGGGAGCTCACCACAGCGCTGTACTACATCATGCGTGCCGGCGGTTTCAGCACCGGGGGCATCAACTTCGACGCCAAGGTCCGTCGCCAAAGCATCGACGCGGAGGATCTCTTCCATGGCCACGTCGGTGCGATCGACCTGGTGGCGCGCGCGCTGTTGTGTGCCGAGACGCTCATCGAGTCCGGCGCTATCGAGTCATTCCTCGCAAGGCGGTACGAGGGATGGCAATCGGCCCTCGGCAAACGGGCTCTCGGGGGCGAACTGACTCTGGGGCAGCTTTCCGACCATGTACTGGAGAAGGAGCTCGCTCCCGAACCCCGGTCCGGCAAGCAGGAATGGCTGGAGAACCTCGTCTCGGTGGCGCTCCGCTGACCCGGCGCCCGTCCCTTCGGCAAGTGCGCATCTCGGGTCGGCGCGGCGGGATTATGATGGCTGCCCGGACCTTATCTGCTGGGACGACAATGGCGACGGGCTCACGGCGCAACATCCGCTGGCTGCTGCTGATCGCGGTGGCGGTTGCCGTGCTCGTTGCGCTACTCACGGGCGTCTCCTCGCCCCGTGCCGCTGCGGCGGCAGCCGCTGTGCAGGGCGCCGGCGAGGCCGCCGCTCGCGGCGAGTTGCGCGACGCCATGCTCGCCACGCCCGACGCGCGGCGCGGCGAAGACCTCTATGCATCCTGCGGCGCGTGCCACGGCGTCGATGGGCGTGGCGTCGACGACGGCTCCGTGCCGGCGATCGCCGGCCAGCACTACACCGTCGTCGTCAAGCAGCTCGTCGACTACCGCCACGGTCGGCGCTGGGACATCCAGATGGAGCACGCCTCGCGCATGGTGCAGCTGCGTTCCGGGCAGAACCTCGCGGACCTCGCCGCCTGGGTGGCCTCGCTGCCTCGCGGCTTCGGTGCCGGCAAGGGCGACGGCGAGCACCTCGACCTCGGAGCGCGCACCTATTTCCGGCACTGCGAGTCCTGCCACGGGCCGCTCGGCGAAGGCGACGGGCTGCGCGGCATCCCCCGGCTCGCCGGGCAGCACTATCGCTATCTCTACCGGCAGTTCTTCGACGCCGTCGAGCAGCGGCGACCGAACCTGCCGCCGCAGCACGTCGCCCTGATGGCGCCGCTCGATCGCGCGCAGATCGTCGGCATTTCGGACTATCTCTCGCGCACCAGCATCGAGCTGACGCGCGCCGGCGATTGATCCGCCGATGCGGCTGACCCGGGCACGCGCCGCCGCGGCAAGCGGGATCGCGGTCGCGCTGCTGCTGGCCGCCTGCGCCGTGCCGCGCGCCCCGCTGGGCGACCCGCTGGTGCGTGTCGATCCTGCCGCCGGTTACCGCGTCGCCACCTTCGCCGGTTCCCGGCGCCAGGACGACCTGCTGTTCATGGTCGCCTTTTCCGGCGGCGGCATGCGCGCCTCGGCCATGGCCTACGGCGTGCTGGAACAGCTGGCCGCCGACAGGGTCGGCCACGACGGCGTGCGTCCCCGGCTGCTCGACGAGGTCGATCTGGTCTCGGCGGTGTCGGGTGCGGCCGTCACGGCCGCGTACTACGTGGTGCACGGCGACCGGCTCTTCACCGATTTCGAGCGGCGCTTCCTGAAGCGCGACGTCGAGGGCGCCCTGCGCCGGCGGCTGCTGCTCGATCCCGGGAACTGGCTGCGGCTGATGTCCGAGGAGTACTCGCGCGGCGACCTGTACGCCCGCTGGTTCGACCGCAAGCTGTTCCATGGGGCGCGGTTCGCCGATCTGGCGCGCGAGGGATCGCGACCGTTCCTGGTGCTGAACGCCACCGACCTGGGCGTGGAATCGCGCGTCGAGTTCACGCAGGACGCCTTCGATCCGGTCTGCGTCGATCTCGACCGCTACCCTGTGGCGCGCGCCGTCGCGGCGTCCTCGGCCGTGCCGGTGTTCACGACGCCCATCACGATCCTCAACCGGGCGGGCGGCTGCGGTTACGCGCCGCCCGACTGGGTCGGCGAGGCGCTGGCCTCGGAACCGCGCAACTCGCGCCTGTGGGCGCAGGCGTTCGCGCAGCTGACGTACCAGGATGCCGCGTCCTATCGCTACCTGCACCTCGTCGATGGCGCCCTGTCGGACAACCTCGGCGTGCGCACCGCGCTGGATGCGATCACCGCCGCGGGCGATCCGGGGACGCTGCTGCATCGGCTCGGCGTGGGGCGGCCCCGGAAGATCGTGCTGCTGACCGTCAACGCGTCGGGCTTCCAGAGCGAGCGGCTCGCCGCCAGCCGTCAGCCGCCGCCGATTTCCGAAATGATCCGCATGCTCGGAACCGTACCGGTGGACCGGTATTCGGTGGAGAGCAAGTCGCTGTTGCGCGAGGCGCTCGCGCGCTGGTCGGCGGTGCTGGAGACGGAAGGGCGGGCCGGCGACCTGCACCACATCGAGGTGGAACTGGACGCCATGCGCGAGCAGCCCCGGTACGCCCGACTGCTCGGGTTGCCGACCACCTTCAGCCTGCCCGGCCCCGACGTCGACGACCTGCGCTGCGCGGCCAGGCTGCTGCTTACCGGTAACCCGGAGTACCGGCGCCTGGTGCTCGACCTCGGCGGCGTCGAGCCCGGCCCCGGCGACTGCCGCTGACCCCTCGCGGTTTCACCTGGCGAAATCGCCTCATGAGGCGTTCGCGCGGCGCCGTCACCCGCCGGATCATCAGTCCATGATGCTCGAATCCGTCGACAAGCTGGTGACCGAGGTGCGCGCGTTGTGCGCCGCGCAGATGGCTCCCGAACGGCGCTGGACCGAGGCCGCGGCGCGGGTCCGCGTGCTGCTCGCCGATCCGGCCCTGCACGAGCATGCGCGCAGCTGGCCGATCAGCCCGGCGGTCCTTGGACTGCAGGGCAAGCACGCCAATCTCCTGTTCTACGAGGACCCGGACTACGGCTTCGTGCTCAACGGACTGATCAAGCGGGCCGACGCGCGCACGACCATCCACGACCACGGGCGCTCGCACACCATCTACGGCGTGGTGTTCGGCGCCGAGAAGGTCGCCCGGTACCGGGTCGATGACGCCGTGCCGCTCGAAGACCCGGCGGAGCCCGGCCTGCTCGGGCGCGCGCGCGTCGCCGCGACCGAGGAAGTCGACGTCGGCGCCGGCCACGTGGACTACATCGCACCGTGGGAGGTGCACGCGGAGTTCAACGGCCCGGCCACCACCGCGGCGCTGATCCTCCGCAGCCAGCGCAGCGGCACGTTCGTGCAGAACATCTTCCACGCCGACACCGGCGCCGTGGAGCAGTACCACGGCCCGCGCCAGATCCCGTACGTGCTCGGCTAGCGCGCCGGGCCCCGCCGCATGAGCCTCGAACGCACCGTCCCGTTCTGGCGCAAGGCCGGCTACGGGGCCGGCTCGGTGGCCGACAGCATCTACTTTTACGCCTGGGACCTGCTGGTCCTGTTCTACTACACGCAGGTGCTCGGGCTCCCCGGCACGCTGACCGGCGCCGCCATCATGGTCTCGCTGGTCATCGACGCGGTGTCCGACCCCTACGTCGGCTACCTCTCGGACCGCCTGCACGGGGCACGCTGGGGCCGGCGCAATACCCCGGTGATCCTCTCGGCGCTGCCGCTGGCGCTGACGTTCGCGCTGCTGTTCATGCCCCCCTCGGGCCTCGGCACGGTCGCGCTGTTCGCCTGGCTGCTGTTCTTCGGCGTCGCCTCGCGTCTGCTGCTCACCTTGTTCGTGATCCCGTACAAGGCCATGGGCGCGGAGCTGAGCCGCTCGGTCGTCGAGCGGCCGCGCATCGTCGCCGCCGCTGCGATCGGCAACACGGTGGCGCGCGTCGGCCTGCCGCTGCTCACCTTCGGTCTGTTCTTCGTCGAGAGCGCGCGCTACGAGCGCGGCCAGCTCGACCCGGGCAACTACCCGCCTTTCGCCATCGCCGCCGCGCTGGCGATGCTGGTGTCGATCGGGCTGGTGGTTGCCGCGACGCTGCGGCCGCTGCGCGAGGACGAGCGGCGCGAGGTGCCTGCCGTCACCGGCAGCCTGTCGCCGGCGGCCGCGCTGCGCGAGGTGCTGCGCGCGATGACGCTGACGCCGAACGTTCGGCGGCTGTTCGTGCTGGCGGTCTTCGTGTTCGTCTGCATGGTGTCGATCACCGTGCTGAAGATCCACGTGCTGACCTACCTGTGGCAGGTGCCGAAGGATCTCTCGAAATGGGTGATGTCGGCGCAGGGCTTCGGCGGCGCCCTTGGCGCCGTGCTGCTGCCGCTGCTCGCCCGGGAGTTCGACCGCCGCCGCGCGATCGTGCTCGGCATCGTCGGCTTCACCTCGCTGAACGCGCTGGCGGTCGCGCTGCCGGTGCTCGGCGTCGGCCCGCCTCCCGGCAGCCGCGCGCTTGCCCTGTGGGTGATCGCGGCGATGTTCGTCGCGGGCGCCTGCCTCGGTGCCTACCTCGTGTCGATCGGCTCCATCAGCAGCGACGTGGCCGACGAGCACGAGGTCGCGACCGGCACGCGCCAGCAGGCGCTGGTCGCCGGCTTCCTGACCCTGGCGATCAAGACCGCCGGCGGCGTGATGTCGCTGCTGACCGGCATCTACCTCGACCTGATCCGCTTCCCGCGGGGCGTGCCGGCGGCCGAGGTGCCTGCCGAAGCCGTGGCGGCGCTGGCGACCTTCCTGGCTGCGTTCTGCGTGATTGGCGCGGCGGGCGTCGTCGCTGCCTGCCGCCGCCTCGACACCTCGATCGACAAGCAGCGGCGGATCAATCGGCAGCTCGAGGCCGGCCTGCAGTCGCGCTGACGAAGGCCTCCAGCCCGGCGTCGAAGCGCGCGGCTTCCTCCGCGAAAGGCGAGTGGCCCGACTCCGCGTAGACCTCCACCCTCGCGCGCGGGAACGCCGCCTGGTACGCGGCTGCCAGCGCCGCGCCGTCGCTCAGGGCGTCGCGTCCCCCCGTCACCACCTTGAACGGCATGTCCTGCAACGCGGGCGCCAGATCGGCGTTGCCCGTGATGGCCTCGCCGCGCGGGCCGACGATCTCGGTGCCCATGGCCCGGCGCACGTAGGCGGGCATGCGCAGCAGCGCGGCAACCGTCTCGTCCGGCCAGGCCGCGTCCGGCGCGCGCGCCGTCATCAGCGCAGCGAAGCTGCGCGCGCCGGCAAGGTTGCGTCGCAGGTCCGGCGCGGTCATTTCCCGCGCTGCGGCAGCCGCCTGCTGCGCGCCGGGGGAGGGCGTGCCGGCGCCCGGACCGGTCGCCGCCGGCGTGACCAGCCGGCCTGCCGCGGTGGCGACGAGCACGAGGCCGCCGAGCTGCCCGGACCCGGCGCAGCGCAGGTAGTGCATGGCGACCAGTCCGCCGAAGGACCACGCCACCAGCACCGGCTTCTCGAGACCGAGCGCCTTCTGTACCGCGCGCAGGTCCTCGGCCCAGCGACAGGCCTCACGATAGGCGGCAGGCTCCCAGGGCTTGCCCGAGTCGCCGTGGCCGCGCAGATCCAGCGCGACCAGGCGCAGCCTTGCCGCCAGCGGCCCCTCCAGCTGCCGGCGCCAGCTCAGCCAGGACTGGCCGATGCCGTGCACGAAC